>CBINGT010000163.1:0-7687 GCA_966250245.1 uncultured Anaerolineae bacterium | reverse complement strand
ACGCGACTGTTCCCGGGCATGCAGATCCTGGAGTCCCATCCGTTTCGCGTCACGCGCAACGCCGACATGGAGATCGAGGAAGACGAGGCGTCAGACCTGCTCGAAACGATTGAAGCAGGCGTGCGCCAGCGGCGGTTCGGGCGCGTCGTTCGCCTGGAAGTACAGGACGACATGCCGCAATACCTGCTCGACCTGCTACGCGGCTATTTGAACGTCAGCCGGGCGGATACGTACTCGCTCGACGGGCCACTCGGGCTCAGCGACCTGTTCGAGCTGACGGACCTCGACGCGCCGCAGCTAAAGTATCCCCCCTTCGTCCCGCGCCGCCCGCCGGAACTGGCGCCCGGCAAAGACATCTTCTCCGTGCTGAGGGAGCGCGACGTTCTGTTGCATCACCCGTACGACTCGTTTCTGCCGGTGATCGAGTTCATCCGCACGGCAGCGCACGACCCTAACGTGCTGGCAATCAAGACCACGCTCTACCGGGTGGGGAGCAACGCCCCCATCGTCCAGGCGCTGCTCGAAGCGCAGGAAAACGGGAAGCAGGTCGCCGTGCTGGTGGAGTTGAAAGCCCGCTTCGACGAGGAAAACAACATCGTCTGGGCGCGCAAGCTTGAAGCGCAGGGCGTGCATGTCGTTTATGGGCTGCTGGGGCTGAAAACGCACTGCAAACTCGCGCTGGTGGTGCGGCGCGAAGACGATGGGTTGCGCCGCTACGTCCACATGAGCACCGGCAACTACAACGCAGCCACGGCGCGGATTTATACGGATATCGGATTACTGAGCAGCCGCCCCGAACTTGGTGCGGACGCGACCGAGATTTTCAACCGGCTAACCGGCTACGCCCCCGCCGCCCAGTATTCCAAGCTCATGGTCGCGCCGGAACATCTCCGCAAACAGCTTAGCACGCTCATCGCGCGGGAGATTGAGCACGCGCGCCAGGGACGCCCCGCGCGGCTGATCTTCAAGATGAACGCCCTGGTAGACAGCAAATTTATCCGCCAGTTGTATGAAGCGTCGCGCGCCGGGGTCAAGATCGATCTGCTGGTACGAGGAATCTGCTGTTTACGTCCCGGTGTACCGGGTGTCAGCGACAACATCCGCGTCACCAGCATCGTCGGCCGCTTCCTGGAACACAGCCGCGTGTACTACTTCCATAACAACGATTGCCCCGAGGTCTATGTGGGCAGCGCCGACCTGATGCCGCGCAACCTCGACCGGCGCGTCGAAACGATCTTCCCGATTGAAGACGATGCCCTCAAGGACCGCATACTGAATGAGATCCTGCAGATCCAGATGAAAGACAATCTGCGGACGCGCGAACTTCAGCCGGATGGATCATACCGGCGGCTCAAGCCGAAAGATGGTGAGAAGGGCATCGACAGCCAAGCCTGGCTGCTGGAGCACACATCCACGAGCCATCCCTAGCGCGCGGTGTGGATTTCGAGCTCCGTCCCATCGGTGACAATCTCGATTGTCCCGTGGCGATCAGTCCGGTAGAGGCGCGGGCTTCCGATCGCGTCGAGCCGTTCCTGCACAGCAGTGTGGGGCAGCCCGCCCCGATCACCTGCCGGAATGGAGGCGACTACCACCTGCGGGCGCACAGCTTCGAGAAATCGCGGCGTGTTTGCGCGCTCGCTGCCACCGCCCGGCAGGTGAAGCACCGCGCTCCCCGGCCACCAGTTCTGCCCAAGTAGCGCCATCCCGTCCTGCGCGCTCAGCCCATCACCCAGCAAGAACAACGCCTCGCCATAGGACACACGCAAAGCAGCAGGTCTTCCGGGTTGCGGCACGACGACTTCAATCTGTACGCCATCATCTGTAGCGATCACATGCCCCGGCGCAAGTTCCACCTGCCGTGCATTGCCTGAAATCCGCGCCACCAGTTCCCGCACTTCGTCGGACGGTGCGGCAAGCAGGAGCGCTTCAGCCGAATACCGCTCAAATGCTGCTGGAAGCGCCGCATTCGCGCTGGCATCCGGTCGCGTCAGGATGACCGCATCCAGTCTGCGATCGGTGAAGGGCAGGGCGCGGCCTAACGCTGCCTGCAATCGGGTCGCGCTGCGCCCGCCATCGACCAGAAACTGCGCGCCATTCGGCGTCTGAATCAGCACGGACGATCCGCCATCCACATCGAGGAACCACACATGCAAGCGACCGTCCGGCTGCTGGAAAGCTGCGACAGCCACCAACAACGCGATCACGCCACCAAAAGCAGCGGGAGCAGTCGGCGGGATGGCGCGGCGCGCTTTCACCCACAGCGCGCGCCGGTCATCAGGATGCATCAGGCGCGCCATACCGTACGCTAGCAACAGCGCATAAAACAACCGCGCCAAGTTCTCTGGCAGGCGCGCGTCGAACGACGCCCACGGCAATCGCGCCAGCGCCTCGACCACGCGCAGCATGTAGGTCAATGGCAGCCACACGCCCCACGCGAGCACCTCGCCGAGCGGCAAGAACACCAGCCCAGCGGCAAGCGCAATCCAGCCGACAACCATGATGTACGGCTGAATCGAGACGATCAGCAGGTTGGCAAGCAGCGAAGCAACGGAGAAACGCCCGAAGTACACCAGGAGCAGCGGCGTCACGGCGATCTGCGCGGCGATACTGATCACCAAGGGCTCAGTCAGCCAGCGCAGAAGCCGCGCCGCCGTCTCTGCCGGGAACACGCGCCGCAGCACCCGATCGAGCAGGCGCGTCAGGTCGTCGGTAAAGAAGATAAGCCCAGCCGTAGCCGCCGCGCTCAGTTGGAAGCCGATATCCCACAGCACGTGCGGCGAGCCAAGCGTCATCAACCAGATGGCAAATGCGAGCGAGGTCACGCCATGCGCGCGCCGCTTCGTCTGCACGGCCACCAGCGCCGCCGCGCCCATGATCGCAGCGCGGACAACCGCCGCATCCCCGCCCACCAGCACAGCGTACAGAGCAATCATGGCAATGGAGATCGCGGCCGCGCGTTTGCTACCTGCAACAGGCGCCAGCAGCCCCATCAGCACGCGCAGTAGAACGGCGATGTTCGCGCCGGAGATCGCCAGCACATGCGACGCACCAGTCCGGTTGAACGCCTCGCGCACATCTGCCGGAATCCCGCTTTCGTCGCCAAGCAGAATCCCGGCCAGCAGTGGCGCCTGCGGACTCGGCAGAATACGCTCGATTACGTCCAGCGATCGCTCGCGCAGCCGGTAAATTGTCGCCAGCCAGGGGCGCCCGGCGTCGCGCTCGATCACCTCGACCGATTCGGCGGGGAGCAGCGCGTAAATCCCTCGCCGCGCCAGATAGTCCCGGTACGAGAAGTCTTCGTATTCGGGCGGCACCAGCAGCGGCCCGGTGATACGCAGTCGATCCCCATAGCGGAACGATTGCTCGCGCGGCGCCTGCACCAAAACGCGCCCACTCGCGGATTCGGTTGTATCTGGCAACAGGACATGCTCAGCAGAGAAGCGTAGGTTGATATGCGTATCGCGGGGATCGGGTGGAGCGTCCACCACGCCCACGAGCGTAAGCTCGCCGGTACCGACGCGATGAGCGATGTGATCGGCGGGAAGCGGGCGCTGACTCAAGCTGAAGCGAGCCGCGCCCAGAGCAAAGCAGCACAGACAGGCCAGCCCTAGCCGGTCCGGGCGGGATGATCGCAGCACGACCGCCGCGACAGCACACCCAGCCGCGAGCAGCAGCCAGACGCCGGGCGCCGCACCCGCCCACGATGCGGCGAGCAGCCCCGCGATCCATGCGGCGACAAGATAGACCAGAGTCATCGCAAGCGCCAGCCCTCAGCGCGCGAAAAGAATCTGGCTCTATTGTAGTGATCGTGTGAAAACGCGCACGAGTGACGCCGTCAACCGGAACGCCGCGCGGGCTGCCAGTTCAGCACGATTTGCAGCGCGGCCTCGATCGACTCCTCGAGCGAGAGCGACGTCGTATCGAGATACACCGCATCAGGCGCGCGCAGCAGCGGCGCAACGTCGCGGTGCGTGTCGAGCTCGTCCCGCTCCGCCAACCCACGCCGGATCGCAGCGAGATCGGCTGGCTCGCCCCTGGCAATCCGCTGGGCGTATCGCCGTTCCGCGCGCTCATCGAGGCTAGCGTCCAGATAAATTTTGAGGTCAGCATCTGGCAGCACGACAGTTCCAATATCGCGCCCAGCCGCAATCACCCGCCCGCGCCCGGCGATGCGGCGCTGCGTATCCAACAGCGCGGCACGCACATCCGCCGCCGCCGCGGTCTGCGAGACGTGTGCATCCACATCAGGCGTGTGCAGATAGGGCGTGATGTCGCGCCCGTCCGCCAGCACGGTGTACTGCCGACCGTCGTTGTCCAGATCGGGCGTCATGTCGAGGTGAACCTGGCGCGCTAGTTCGGCCAGTGCCGCCGGATCATTAAAGGGGATGTTGCGTTCCAACGCGAGAAACGTAATCGCGCGATAAAACGCCCCGGTATCTACAAACAGATAGCCGAGACGCTGCGCGACCGCAAACGATACTGCGCTCTTGCCGGACCCTGCCGGTCCGTCGACTGCGATAGTGCTGGGCAAGGTGTTGTGCTGCTCCACGTGGTTGCTTCCTAGCGAGCCGTTACGCGCCCAACTATACCGCAATCACCGGCCAGTTGTAACCCCGGAAACGTCCGTGATTGCTTGCGACGTGCCAGAGCGTACCGTACAATGGCAGGCATCTGGCAGGCACGCATACTCCGGGAGCGCGAGCGATGACAGCGAGAACGCTGCTGCTGGCATGTCGAGTGTGTATTGTGGCGGGCATTCTGTTGATCGGGGGAGTGGGGCAGGGCGCGCTCGCCGCGCCAAACACGCAAGACGGCCCGACCCTGATCGGCTACGGGCAGACAGTAGAAGGCGAGCTTACGGCTGACCAGCCCACGCAAACCTACGCCTTCGACGCCACTGCCAACGACGTGGTTACGCTCGCTATGGAGTCGTCCGGCGGCGACCTGGATCCATTCATCACACTGCTGGATGCTCAGAACGTGCAGCTTGCCACCGACGACAACAGCGGCGGCGGGATGAACGCGCGTCTGGCGTTCGTGATTCCCACCAGCGGGCGCTATCTTGCGCGTGTGTCACACGCTGCGGGGATGTTCCCGGTCAACGGCGGTCGTTACAGCCTGACTCTGACCGCAGTCGGAGAGGGCGGAGTGGTTGTTGAGCGCACGCCGCTACCCCAGCCGACGCCCACGCCCGAAGCAACCGATCCCGCGCAGGCGTCGGGCGATCTCCAGGGACTCGTAACACGACTGCGTCCCATCGCGCCCGGCACGCCCATTCAGGATGAGCTTACGCGGCAGGTCGCGTTCCACCTGTACTGGTTCCGCGCCAACGCCAACGATCAGGTAACGATCAACGCCACAGGAACCGGGGACTTTACGCCGCTGGCGACGCTGTACGACGCCGCATTCAACGAGATCGGCCGTACGCAGCCGGATCAGCCATCGCTCGCCGCCATCCTCGCTAACTCAGGCGTGTATCTGATCGGCTTATCCCTGCCAGACGCGGGCAATACTGGTGGCGCGTACACGCTCGAGCTGAGCGGCAGCCTGTCCACAACGGACGCTGCCGAAACCGAAGGGGAAGCCCTCGTTCTGCCCGAAGAATTTCAGGACGCAACCGCGATCGAGTTCGGCCAGGCGGTCGAGGGCGCGCTCGACAATCAGCGGTCGATGGACGTCTACACATTCCTCGGCATGGCCGGGCAGACGGTCACCATCGAGATGACCGGGACCGATCCCGAAGCGATCAATGCGCTCGACCCGTACCTTATCCTGCTGGACGATGCGAGCATCCCGCTGGTAGAACACGACGATATTGTGGCCGGGGTGGAGCGCGACGCACGGATCGAGTACACGCTGCCGCGCACAGCATATTACGCCATCGTTGCCACGCGCTTCGACCGCGAGCAGGGCACGTCCGCCGGGCCATACCGGCTCACGCTGAGCGTCGCAGGCGAAGGGGGCGACTCCCCGCCGCTGCTGCAAAGCGAGCCACTCCAACCGAACACGCCCATCCAGGCAACGTTTGATCAAACGCCGGACGTCTATCGCTTCGAGGCGCGGGCGGGCGAGCTGATCGACCTGTCCGTAACCGCCGATCCTGGCGTGGATCCGGTGCTGATCCTGGTAACCAGCCAGCTTCGCGAGGTGGTGTCGAGCGGCACGGGGACGCTCACCGGCCTGCGCGCGCCAATGGCAGGATCGTACTACCTGATCGTCGCGACGCGTTTCGGCCCGGCTGGCCCCACCGGTGGCTACATCCTCGCGCTCAGCCAACCAGACCGGGAAGGCGTCACACCGCCACCACAAGCGAGTGAAACCGAGGAGTCGGCCACGACAACAACCGCCGACGAGGAATCAATTATCCGCTACGGGCAGACGGTCAGCGGGGTAATCGACGACGCAACGCCAGGCCGGATTTACACGCTCGTCGGCGCAGCGGGCGACCACGTCCGCATCTCGCTGCGTGCGGCGGACGGCTCGGCTCTCGACCCGTATCTTGAGGTGCGCGATGCAGACGGAGCGATCCTCGCCAACAATGACGACATTGATCCCGGCGTGATCCGCGATTCGCTGCTGACTCTCACGCTACCCGCAGATGGCGAGTACCAGATCATCGCGTCGCGCTACGTCGGCCCCGATACAGACATCACATCCGGCGCATACGAGCTGACGGTTGAGCAGATCACCGCCGAAGAGGCGGCAGCCGCCACTGCCACCGGATCAGGCGAGCAAACGGCCACCACTGGCGCGACCGCCACCGGCACCAACACCAACGCGACACTGGTCCCGCTGCGCTACGGGCAGACACAGGTCGGCACGATTGACGACGACCAGTTCCTGCTGTTCTTCATCTTTTCCGGCACTGAAGGCGACGTGGTAACGGTTGAAGTCGACCGGCTGAGCGGAAACCTCGACACCGTCGCGCATCTGTACCAGGCGTCAGGCGATAGCTGGGCGCAGATCGCCTACAACGACGACAACCCCAACGGTGGAACATACGACCCGCTGATTAGCGACGTCACGCTTCCGGCAAGCGGCCCCTATCTGATCGCAGTCGGCCGCTACGGGCTGGAGCAGGAGAGCGGCATGACGGGCACATTCGCAATCACGCTGACCCGGCAGGAGCCGCAGGAGCCTTAAGCCCGCGCCCGTTGTACGAGTTCATGATCTCACGGCCGGTCGTCGGCTCGCCAAGAGGTTGACGACCGGCGCAACTTTTTTGCGCCTTGAGCGAATCATATCAGAGGAGTAACATTCTGCCCGTTGTCAGAGCGCGGAAGGAGCTTGCGTGGCCGATCAGATTCTGCTGGACCAAACCGACGAACTCGCACTGGATGAACGCTCCCCAGAGGCCGAGCAAACCGTCCCGTTGTGGCGAACGCTGTTCTATTCGCTGGGTAACGCTGCCGGTCTGCTGACCTACAGCACTTTCAACACGTTCATCCAGTATTTCTACACCACCGTCATGGGCCTGCCGCCGGAGTGGGTGGGGCGAGGATGGTTCGCATTCGGCTTCTGGAACGCCGTCAACGACCCGGTCGCGGGATGGCTGTCCGATCGCACCAGCACGCGCTGGGGGCGCCGCCGCTTCTACATCGGGCTGCTGGCGATCCCGACCGGGCTGGCGTTCGCGCTGGTATGGCTGCCGCCATTCGACCGCAGCAACCCGACCGCGCTTCTGACC
>CBINGT010000162.1:0-7696 GCA_966250245.1 uncultured Anaerolineae bacterium | reverse complement strand
GCCCGGCTTCGACCCACAAAACAGCTTCGTGATCGACGGAGAAGATGGCACGATCGTCGCCCACATCATGCTCATCCCGCGCCAGCTTCAAATCGGAATCAGCACGTTGCCGACTGCGGAGATTGCGTTGGCCGGGGCGGTCGGCGATCACGCCCGGCACGAGATGCTGCGCGCGCTGTTCGAGGCAGTGCACGATCGCGCGTCTGAGCGTGGCGACGCCCTGGGCCTGCTGCTCGGCCCGCCCGATCCGATCTACTGGCAGGCCGAAGGGCAGGACGTGTGGCAGTACGAGTACGCCGTCGGCCTCTACCTGACCAGCTTCGAGTCGGAAATCGCAACCGAGGCGTTGGAGAAGGCAGGCCGCTGGGACCCAACGCACAGCTACCAGCGCCGCACGGCGGACCGGCTCGGCGTCCGGCATCAGCCCGCGACGGTGCGCCGCTTCTACAGCAGCGATCTTCCGGCGGTCGCGGCGCTCTACGCCACGGCGGCGGCGCGCGGGCACTATCTGATCGCGCGCGACGAGGAGCTATGGACCTGGCAGCTTGACTACCTGGCGCGCATTGGCCGCTCCGAGCCGGATGACTTCCTGGTTGCGGAGATCGACGGAAAGGTCGTCGCCTACGCGCGGCTGGTCAGCCAGGCGCCGGTCAACTGGTTCCGCGAGCGGGAAGCCGCCTCGTTCTCGGTGATCGAAGCGTCGGGCGACGATCCGGATGGCGTCGAGGCGTTGGTCGCCGCGATTGGGCACAACGCGCGGACGCTCAGCGTGGACCGGATCGGCCTGTACATCCATCCGCAGTGCACGATGATGGGGCACCTACTGGCGCGCGGCGCGTCGTTGCGCGCGTTCACCGGCGCGGGGATGGTCCGCGTGCACGATCTGGGCGAGGCGCTCGACCGGCTGCGCCCCACGCTGGAGCTCCGCCGCCTGAACAGCCCGTATGCCGAGCGCGCGTTCCGGCTGCTCGTCCGCACGGAAAACGACTACGCCGAGGTGTTGCTCGGCGCGGGCGATCACGAGCTGGTCGAACTGGAACTCCCGGCGACCACGCTGACCTGCCTGATCACGGGCTGGATCGGGCTTGACCAGGCAGACGCAGACTACCACGAGCGCTACACGCCGCTGCTGCGCGCGCTCTTTCCGCAGGGCGATCCCCGGATCGCGCTGTCGGATCTGTTATGATTTCACGTGAGCTTAATCATCCGGGCTGGATGCAGCCCTTGCAGGAGCGAAGCGTATGTCGCAGATCACAGTGCGCCAGGCGAATCTGGCCGACTCCGCTGCCATCACCGCGCTGACCCTCGCTAACGTCAAGACCTGGACCCGGCGAGACGCCAGCGGCGAGCAGATCCCCACCGACTACGAAGACCTCACGCTGTTCGAGCGCTGGCAGAACGCCGGGCCCTGGGCCAGCGTCGAGATGTGCGCGGTGCATCTGGCGAACCTGCTGCGCGGGGCAGACGGGATCCCGCTGGTGGCCGAGGTCGGCGGGCAGGTCGGCGCCGAGGCTGAGGTCTACATCGGGCGCGAGCCGGAGCCATTCGGCCACCACATCAACATCGCGCGCCTGATCGTCGACCCGGCGTACGACGAGATCGGCCTGGGGAGCGCGCTGCTGACCTACATCCACCAGATCGCCGAGGCGATCCGCTGCAAGCGCGTGACAGTCGCCGACGGCGCGCCCGAAGCCGCGCTGTACGAACACCACCGTTTCACTCATTCGCATGTCGGCCAGCGCATCGTCTTCAAGGCGCAGGAAGGGCGCGTCTTCTACAAGGCGTCCGAATTGACGACCTTCGACCCGCGCCAGATCGACGGCTGGCACATGCCGCTTGGCCGCTATCAGAACGCGCGCCAGGAATGGGACCGCATGCCGCCCGGCTTCTGGAACAGCGTGCCGGAGATCGTCGAGATCGAGACGGCGCGCCTACATCTGACCGTCACCGGGCAGGAAGCGTACGCCCTTTTGCAGCAGGACCGCGACAAGCCCGAGCGCGTCCACGCCTTCATCTGGACGCGCCGCCCGATCAGCCCGCTGCTCGTCATGGCGCTGCGCGACTGGGCGACCCACCACAACTATGAAGAGGTAATGACCTTCGCCTGGGATCACGTCATCGCACAGGTCGACGCCGAGCCGGCTGACGAGCCGTACACGCAGCACCTTTACGAGCGAACGCTATAGCGGCGCGGCATCAGCGGACGATGGGCGGTGGCTGAAGGAACAATCCCAGCAGCGAAAAAAGTTGACGTTTGTCTTCATTATTCGGTACAATCCGGATCAGAGGCGAGCATCACCAAAGAGGCGACCGGATGGAGTACCATCAAAGTTGCATGTGTCTGGAGCGGGGGCGCTGAGCCACTGCCTTCAGACCTGACGACCTAACAACAACCCACCAGGCCAACGGCTGAAACGGCGTGGCACACGCCCCCCGGAGCGGGCAGCGCACCTGCTCGCAATCCACGGGCGATTGCCACGTTTTTGTTTTGCTGTTGGCCGTTTGTTTTTTCTGATTGTGCAAGGAGTTGAGGAGAACGAATGAACGTCGAACGTGTTGTGGATCACAGCGCGATACGCACCAACCAGGTGTTCACAATCACGCTGCTCGCGCTGGCCTTCGTGTTGGGCGCGCCCGCGATCACCGCCGTCACCGGCGCGATTATGCTGCTCTCGGCGATATTCCCACCGCTGGGGCTGTTCACGCGGGTTTACCGGCACCTGCTAAAACCGGCCGGGATCGTCCGTCCGCACGCCATTCCGGACAACCCCGAGCCGCATCGCTTCGCGCAGCTTCTCGGCGGGGTCATGGTCACGCTTGGTACGCTGCTCGTGGTGGCGGATGTTTCGACCGTGGGCTGGGCGCTGATCATCGTCGTGATCGTGCTGGCGAGCCTGAACCTGTTTGCGGGCTGGTGCGCCGGATGCACGATGTACTACTGGCTGAACAGGCTGGGCGTGCCTGGCTTTACCCGTTCGCGGAGTGAGGTGACGCGGTGATCGAACGCCTCTTGATTTTGGCAATTGTCGCGGCGGGCGCGCTGCTGGCCTACCGCGCGGTGTGCTGCTGGCAGGTCCGCCGAGCGGCGCACGCCGCCGACCGCGATCCACTGCTGGACGATCTGCGCCCTGGCGTCCCGGCGATCGTCTATTTCACTTCGCCCACCTGCGTCCCATGCCAGACGCAGCAACGCCCGGCGATCCAGCGCCTGCTGAACGAGCTACACGGGCGCGTGCAGGTGATCGAGGTCAACGCGCTCAACCAGCCGGATGCAGCCGACCGTTGGGGTGTGCTGAGCATCCCCACCACCTTCGTGCTCGACGGGCGCGGCGCGCTACGCGAGGTGAATCGCGGCGTGGCGGGCACAGACACACTCAAACAGCAGCTTCTGGGGCTGTAATGCTCCGCGCCGTGTGCGCTTGGGAGCGCCTGCGCTAAGGCACATCCGGCGATCGCTGGGATGCCGGGAACAGCAGGCGCTCCAGCGCGTCGGTGAGGCTCGACGGCTGCTCCAGATCCGCGATCGCTAGGTTGATGCCGGGCAGCTCGCCACGCAGCGCACTGTGCGGGTCGATCAGTTCGTCGGCGGCGCGGCCGGACCCTGCCACGGCGATCACCGGATTGCCCCGTATGGCGTGCGCGGCGACTTCCTCGCGGACAATCGGCCCGCCGTTGACCACCAGTGCCACGCCCGGCACATCCGCCGCGCGCAGCAGGTCAACCAGCAGCGAGCTTTCGGTCCCGAACGACTCCGATTCAATCAGCACAAAATGCGAGTGCCCCGCGTCCAGCGGCGCGAGGTCATCGCCCGGTGCGCGGCCGCCCGGATAGCTCACCGCCCCGATCGGCGCGACGCCCACCAGCGGAAACGTCCCTTTCAACGCCTGCCGCGCTGCGCCCATCGCGGCCATCGTCCCGGCGCGCGTGCCACCGTCCGCGATCAGGATGCGATGCTGCTCCGCGAACGGGGCGAGGCCCAGCGCGAAAAAGCGCGCCACCGCATCGATCAGCGACGGCTCCATTGCGCCCGCGCCGCCGTGAATCACAATCATCCCCCGGTACGGCGGCAGATCGAGCGCCGCCAGCACCTCGCGCGCGTCAACATCGACCGGCACACGTACCGCCCGCGCGGGCGCTCCCTCGAACGGAATGGTCAGGCGTGGATATTCGGCCATACTCGCCTCCCTGCCTCCGACGCGCCCCAAGGCGGAACGCCGTCTCATGCTGATTATAGTCTGCGTCGAAATCCAGACGCATCCCCCACAATTCAGGGATTTCTTGCTCCCGCGCAGGCAAACCAAACGCGGCTGAAGCTTACCGCCTGCTTAGTTGACACATCCAGCGGGCGAGGGCTACGATCAATGCAGAGGTGGGCGCGATGCTGAATGGAACTGAACAGCAGGCTCGTGACTTTCTCGAGGAGCAACTGAAAGACGTCCAACATAAAATTGCCCGTCTCGAGCATGTCAAACAAACCTGCACCGATTGCGCTGAAAAAGCCGGGCTGGACAGAATGCTCCGTGCCTTTGAAATCGAGCGCCAGGTGATCGAAGAGTTGCTTGCGCGCCAGACGGATGGCGCTGTGGTGCCTGCGCTGGGCGCTCAGATTGTGGCGCGCATCAAACGGTTGCAAGCGCGCGCCACCCGCCCGGCCGCTCGCTGGAGAAGGGGCCAGCCCACTCCCTCGACCTACTGGGAAGCCGCCCACGCGCGCACCGTCCTCGAACAGCTTCTCCGCCGCTGGCATGCCTGGCGCGACGGTCGCCCTTACTATCCGAGCACATCCAACGGGGTTGTGGCGGCAACCTCGCACAACGCGCCCGCTGCGCGGCTTAACCTGCGAGCCAATCCGTGGGGCGTGCCTGTCACATCGGCCACCAGCTCAACAAGCTCGGCGCACTCCGAAGATGGTGAGGCGCTGGCGGGGAATTCAGCCGAGTTGGTGGATGAGGTTCGCGCCGTGCTGGAGCGGGCCGGGATCGAAACGGATCACGTCGACATCGTCTTTGCGTCTGAGCACGTGGCGATTGTGACGGCTGTGGTGCACACCGACGCCGAGCGGCGCGTCATCATCAACACCCTGATCGCGCAGGACAAGATCGAACTGGTGCTGGCAGACATCCGCGTGATGAATCCGGATCGCTGCCCGGTGTGTAAAGCGCGGGAAAAAGACAACGGCCACAACACGCCGCTCACTTGACCGCTGCCCGGCGGCTATCGGCCAGCGCGCGGTCAGCCCGCCTTGAAGTCTACCGATGCGATGATGTGCTCGATCACGTCGTACGGGATCTTCACCCGGTTGTGGTACCCCATCGCCTCGACCGTCATCCAGAACGTGCCGCCGGAGTGCGGGATGTAGACGTCGATCACGGTCCAGTCGCCATCCCCGCCGGTGACAAACGCTTGCAGCGAGTTCGATTTATCGTGCACGTCGAGCCGGTAGACGTACGCCGTCCGCCCGTCGATCGTCTGCTGCCGCTCGTCATAGTCGATCTCAATGTCGTCAGCGCCGAGCTGGTTGTATTCGCTGACGAACTGGTGGAGCGTCTGCGCCTGGCTGACTGGCGCTGTGACGCCGGTCGGGAAATCCTGCGCGATCACCGACACCGAGAGATCGGGATAGTCCTTGAAGGTCAGCAGGTCGCTCGCCAGAATGGAAAGCTGCTGGCCAAAGTCGGGTGCCTGACCGGTGTAGAGGTCCACCGTGTTGAAGCGCGGGTCGTTTGCCACCCCGCAGACCGGCGTGCCCGAGGTGCTCGTCTTGCACACGCCGCCCCATTCCACGGGGTATTCGAGCGTGAAGCTGCCGCCATCGAGCGCCTGCATCTCCGGCAGCCCGCCAATCCACCCGCGCTGCTTGCCGAGCGCCAGGATCGCTGCGACCAGCACCACCACCGCGCACACGCCCGCGATCAGCGCGATCGTCCCCCGTGAGAATTCGAACCGCGCACGGGATGCGGGCGCTTTGGGCGCGCGCTCGGTGACGAAGCCCAGACCAGGACTCCACTCCGGCTGGTTGCCCGTGCCCGGCGGCTGCCCGCGCAACGCGGCGAACGGATCGTCCGCCGGTTCGATCCCCACAAACGGATCGAACGGGGCGCCGAGGTCGGCGGTCGGGTCGAAGGGCGCGGGCGCATTCCCCTTCGGCGCAGGCGGAGTTACAGGCGCGTTCCCTTTTGGAGCGGGCGGATCGGCGGGGGGCAGCGTGAAGAAAGAGTCGTCCGGCTCCTCGGGCGACGTCAGGCGCGCCAGACACTCCTTCGCGCGCGCATCGCCGGGACGCAATTGCACGACACGCTCGAGGCACTTGCGAACGTTCTCCGGGCGGCTGACGGCATGCGACATCAGCCACCAGGCGTCGGCGTCGCGTGGATGATCGGCCAGATAAGCTTTGAGCAGGCGTCCAGCGGCGTCGCGCTGGCCGGACTTCATCAATTCGGCGGCACGCGCCAGATCAGGGGAAACGGGGGGAGTCGCCATCGTCGATCGTCCTCCAACGGCCGGTTGCCCGGCCGCGCGAATGACTTCCCACCCCCTTGTGGTGCGCAGACACGGCCGCTCGCCGGGTGCGCTAATTTTTCTTTAAGTATACAGGGTGCAGACCCCGCGCTTTGCCAAGAAATTGTGAAGATTTCAGGCGAAGGTATGCGCGCGGGCGGCGTAGATCAACACGGCCGCCGCGATCGCCGCGTTCAACGACTCCGCGCCGGGCGCCATCGGGATCCGCACGCGGGTGTGCGGGATGCGCGTCGCCGCCGCGCCGAAGCCGTGCGCCTCGCCCCCCACCACGATCACCGATGGCTCGCGCCAGTCCACCGCCGTGTAAGGCGTATCGCCCGCCGCATCCGCCAGGTAGAAGCGGTGCACCGGATACGCCTGTGCGATGGCGTCCCACTCCAGCGTGCGCAGGGGGATGCGATAGTGCGCGCCCATCGCCCCACGGACCACCTTGGGATTCGTCGGGTCGACCGTGCCGCGCGTCAGCAGCAGAAGGTCCACGCCCGCCGCCGCGCCGGTGCGGATCAGCGTGCCGAGGTTGCCGGGGTCGCGCCAACCGTCCGCCACCACGATCAGCGCCGGATTGTCGGGCACGGCGAGTTCCGGCAGGGGGAACACGCCGAGCACGCCCTGCGGCGTCTCCGTCCCGGAAAGCGAGGTCATCAGCTCCGCCGGGATCGCGAAAATGGGAACGGATTCCGCCCGCAGGCGGTCGAGCAGCGCAAACAGCGGCGTGCCGGGAACGTCCGCCCCATTGACATGCAGCGCGAAATCAGGCAGGGCGCCGCTGTCGAGCGCATCCGTCATCAGGCGCACGCCTTCCAGCACAAAGCGCTGATGCTTGCGGCGCGCCTTGCCCTGTTGCTGGAGCATCCGCACCAGCTTGATGCGCTCGTTTTGGGGACTGGTAATCTGCATGGGGCGGCTCCAAAGCAGCGGTTAGCAATTAGCAGTTAGCGGTTAGCGATTAGCAAAAAGCACGTTGCGGATGTTCGCTGCTCATTATACCCATTCCGGGCCGGGCGGTCGTCCGTTTCAAGCAGCCGTCTCATGCATTGTCATACAAACGTCGCTCGCAAGACCCCGAATTACCGGTCTCTCGCTCTTGGCTAACTGCTAACCGCTAACAGCCAACTGCTGCTCTCCAAACAAAAAAACCGGCGCTCGGAACGATCCGCCGGTCTTTGAGTGCTGTCCG
>CBINGT010000161.1:0-7811 GCA_966250245.1 uncultured Anaerolineae bacterium | reverse complement strand
GGGCTGGCGGCGCTGCTGGTGCAGGATCCGCAGCTTCTGATCCTGGACGAGCCGACCAACCACCTCGACGTGACCGCGCTCGAATGGCTCGAAGACTGGCTAACCGGCTTCCCCGGCGGCGCGCTGATCGTCTCGCATGACCGCACGTTTCTCGACGAGACGGTGAACCGTATCGTCGCGCTGGACGAACACACGCATACCGCGCGCGTGTTCGAGGGCACGTATAGCGACTATGCGGCGGCCGTGCGCTCGGAGCTGGATCGCCAGTGGGCGCTGTGGCGCGATCAGCAAGTCGAGATCGCGCGCCTGCAAGCCGACGCCCGGCAGACGATGGCGCGCGCCGTCCGCAAGGAGAACGCGACGCGGGACAGCACCCAGCGGCGCTACGCGCGCAAAGTCGCGCAGCGCGCCAAGGCGAAGGAAACGCGCCTGCGCCGTTACCTCGAGTCGGACGAGCGGGTCGAGAAGCCGCGCCAGACGTGGTCGCTCAAGCTCGATTTCGGCGATCTGCCGCCCACCGGCCAGGACGTCGTCTTCCTTGAGGACCTGGCGATCGGCTACGACCCGGCGGCGCCGCTGCTGCACGACCTCAATCTGACGCTGCGCGCAGGGGAGCGGGTCGCCGTGCTGGGGCCGAACGGTCATGGCAAGAGCACGCTGCTGAAGACGATCGTCGGCGAGCTTCCGCCGCTGGCCGGGCGCGTGCGGGTGGGCGCCAGCATCCGCATCGGCTATCTGGCGCAGGAGCAGGAGATCCTCGATCCGTCGAGCAATGCCCTGACGATCATCCAGGCCGAGGCGCCGCTCAACCACACCGACGCGCGGTCGTTCCTGCACTACTTCCTGTTCACCGGGGATGATGTGTTCACGCCGGTGCGCAATCTGAGCTATGGCGAGCGGGCGCGGCTGATGCTGGCGGTGCTGGTGGCGCGCGGCGCGAATCTGCTGGTGCTGGACGAGCCGATCAATCACCTTGACGTGCCCTCGCGGGAGCAGTTCGAGCAGGCGCTCGCCGCGTTTCAGGGGAGCGTGCTGGCTGTGGTGCACGACCGCTACTTTGTGGATAAGTTCGCAACGACCGTCTGGCACATCGAAGACGGCGCGCTGACCGAGCACGTCCGCGAGCCGCTGCTGGCGTGAGGATAGGGAAACACACCGGGGCGTGCTATCTAGGAACAGCACGCCCCGTTTTTGTCCACAGACAATCGCGCTGCTCGCTATTCCCGCCCTTATTTGGCCCTGCTTTGGCCGAACTCCGGACCGGCCACGTCGGGCAAGCGCTCTGGAACTTCTGCGCGCTGCTCCGCCCAGAGCGCAAATCCCAGCCAGGCCACGGCAAGCCCCATCGGTATCCCTACCAGCCGCTGGATTTCATGCGGGAGCAGCGCGGCCGCGGGAGTAAGCACTGCCGTGATGGTGAGCAGCCCGGCCGCCCGGCGCGGCAGGATACCCGCGCGGAACGTCGCGACGCCAAACAGCAGGCCGCCGATCATATACCCCACGAAGCCACTCAGCCCGTAGATGATTGGAAGCGCGCCGATGTCCACCTCGCTGGTAGACCCATTGGCGAGCGTCAGGAAGCTGTCCACGAATTGTGGTGACTCGCTTGCCAGCACCGGTAAGATATACGCTTCGGCGAAGATGTAGGCGAAATTGATCGCCCAACTGAGGTTAAACAGCAGGAAGCCCACGAGGCCGATCCAGCCTGCCGCTTTTGCCTGTCTAGCGTAAATCCCGGTCAGGCCGACCAGGAAAAGCAGGCACATAACGAGCTTCACAGCCATGATAATCGCCCACCCGTCAGTGGTGACAGATGCGCGAACGTCAGCGGGATGGATGGGCTGAATTCCCGCGAAAATGATCCCGGCAGCCATTGCGGCCAGACCGGCCAAGCCGATGAGCTTTGCGTCTGTTAGCTTCATTTTGCGCTCCATGATCAAGACGGTCGCTGAATCGGGACCGCTAAGCCAGATCGAAATTGAAGGTTGGTGAGGTGTTGTCTCTGTAGGTGAGCATTACCAGGGGGCAAGCATTCCGGCGGATGGTAAAGCAGCAAACAATGCTCTGAGCGGAGGTCCAAGAAATCTGGCCGCGGTGCGCCAGTTAGGAGGCAGAATTTATCCGCTTCAGTAAATATGCTTAGCAATTGCTGTTCATAACGTTTGCCCCCAAAAATTGTGCTAGGAATATTCGCAAATCGCATGGACCGCGAATCGTTCCTAGCAGCGTTCGGTCACTTCACGACCCTGGCAACACGAATGCAACATTGGCGGTGGTATTCCGGCTCGCTGCGCATGCGTGGCTCAAGGTATTTATTAGTAGGCGAATTATATAGCGAAAACTCGAAATTGTTATGACAGAAAAGCTACAGATTAGGTTGGGTGAATTATCGAGCACAACGCTCCCCGACCGGGGGGGAATCAAACAGAGCGCGCGATCACCTGACCGCACGCCCTGGTTCTTTCGCAGAAGCCGCGTTCGCTACTCCCACCCTTCCAGCAGCTTAACGATGTCCGCCATGAACCAGTCGGCAGACGCGCCCGGCGCGGAGACGGCGAAGCGAGTACAATATGTCTATCGTATACATCGGGCGAGGGTTGGCCCATGCGAAACATCAAGATCATCGTCGAAAAACACCCGGACGGTTATGTCGCGTACCCCCTCGGATTGAAGGGCGTGGTCGTCGGCGAGGGAGACACCTACGAGCAGGCGCTGGCGGATGTCACCTCGGCCATCCGGTTCCACATCGAGACGTTCGGGGATGAAGCCTTCGAGGCTGATTCAACTGTCCTAGAGGCGTTCGTCGCGGAAGCAGGAATCGCGGACTGATGCCTCGGTGGCCGGTCGATGCACCTCAGCATCGGGTGATCAAGACTTTGGAATCGCTCGGGTTCCGCATCGTTCGTGAGGGGAACCATATCTCTATGGTCCGTGAGAACAACGACGGAACCCGAACGCCTCTCACTCTGCCGAATCACCGGCTGATCAAGGGATCGACGCTGCGGACTATCTGCTCGCAAGCCGGGATCCCGCGCGACGAGTTCTTGAAGGCGTATGAAAACGTATAACTGCCCGGAACGGCAGCGCCGCTTACGATTGTTGCCTCAAAACCCTACTCCCACCCTTCCAGCAGCTTGACGATGTCCGCCATGAACCAGTCGGCGGATGCGCCGTCCAGCACGCGGTGGTCGAACGTCAGCGTCAGGTAAACCATCGGACGTACGGCGATCGCGTCATTCTCCAGCACGACGACCCGCTTCTGGATCGCGCCCACGCCCAGGATGCCGGTCTGCGGCTGGTTGATGATCGGCGTGGCGAACAGGCTCCCCGCGACGCCGTGATTGGTGATGGTGAACGTCCCGCCCTGGACCTCATCCGGCTGCAAGGCGTTCTGCCGGGCGCGCCCCGCCAGGTCGTTGATCTGCCGCGCCAGCCCGATCAGCGAGAGCTCGTCGGCGCGCTTGATGACCGGCACGATCAGCCCTTCGTCCAGCGCGGTCGCGATGCCGAGGTTGACCTCTGGCTTGAGCAGGATGCCGTCGTCCGTCCACTCGCTGTTAACCATCGGGTGGCGGCGCAGGGCTTCGGCAGTCGCGGCAGCGAAGTACGCAGTAAAGGTCAGGTTGACGCCCCGCGCGGCGAAGTCCGCCTTGTGCGCCTCGCGATGCGCGACGACGCGGCTCATATCCGCCTCGAAGACGGTCGTCACATGCGGCGCGGTCTGGAGCTTGCTGCGGACCATGTGCTCCGCGATCCGGCGGCGCATGGTCGAAAGCGGGACCAGCTCGCCCGGACGGCCCAGTGTGGGCGGCGCCTTGTGAACGTGATCGGCGGGCGCGGGACGGGGCGCCTCAGCCGTGGGTGCGGCGGCAGGCTGCTTCTTGTAGAGGTCGTCGGTCGGCTTGAACAAATCGCCGGAGCCGGGCTGCTCCCACGGGGGAAGCTCCGCCTCGACAGTCGTCGCCGCGCCACTTTCGAGGTATGCCAGCACGTCCTTCTTGGTCACGCGACCGCCGCGCCCCGTGCCGCGCACGCGCCGCAGGTCGATGTTGTGCTCTGCGGCCATGCGCGCCACGACCGGCGTCACATGTGGCGTCGCCTCGCGCGCCGTCGCGTTGTCGCGCGAACCATTCGGATCGGCGTGCGGCGCGTGTTCTGCGACCTGCTCCGCCATCGACGCGCTCTGCGGCGCGTGGTGTCCGGCGGATGCGGGCGGCGCGGCGTCCGCGATCTGCTCGTCCGGCTGCCCGATGACCGCCAGCACCGTCCCGGCGGGCACCGTCTGGCCCTCGAGGACGTAAATTTTCAGCAGCGTGCCGCTGGTCGAGGCAGTGACCTCGGACGTAACCTTGTCGGTTTCGACTTCGAGCAGCGGCTCGTAAGCCTCGACCGAGTCGCCTTCCTGCTTGAGCCACCGGCTGACGGTTCCTTCAACCACGCTTTCGCCCATCTGGGGCATGATGACGTCGGTTGCCATAGCCGTCTCCTGCTCAGTAGGCCGCCAGCTCGCGGATTGCGTCCGCGATGGTGTCGGGATTGGGCATGTAAAAGTCTTGCATGGTGTGCGCGAACGGCACGCCGGGGCGATCCGGCCCGGTCAGGCGGCGGATCGGCCCGTCCATGTACTCAAACGCCTCATCGCTGAGCAGCGCCGCGATCTCCGCGCCGTAGCCCAGAAAGCGGCTCGCCTCGTAGACGATCAGCGCCTTGCCGGTCTTCTTGAACGACGACAGCACCGTTTCCGTGTCGAGCGGGACGAGCGTCCGCACGTCTACCACCTCGCACGAAATCCCATCCTGTCGGGCGACCTTCTCCGCCGCCTGCAAAACGTAGTAGTGCATCATGCCGTAGGCGTAGATGGTGACGTCAGTGCCCTCGCGCGTGACTGCCGCAGGACCGATCGGAACGGTGTAGTCATCGGGCGGAACCTCGCCCTTGATCAGCCGGTAGCCCTTTTTCGGCTCGAAGACGATTACCGGGTTTGGGTCGCGGACTGCGCTTTTCAGCAGGCCCTTGGCGTCGTACGGCGTGCTGGGGACGACGATCTTCAGGCCGGGCTGGTGCGCGAAGAACGCCTCGACGCTCTGCGAGTGGTACAGCCCGCCGCCGATCCCGCCGCCGTAGGGTGCGCGGATGACCATCGGCACGTGCCAGTCACCGCCGGTGCGGTAGTACACCATCGCGGCCTCGTTCACGATCTGGTTGAACGCGGGGAAGATGTAGTCTGCGAACTGGATCTCGCAGATCGGGCGCATCCCGACCATCGCCGCGCCGATGCCGACCGCCACGATGCTAAGCTCGGCCAGTGGTGAGTCGATCACCCGCTCCGGGCCGTATTTCTCGAACAGGCCCTGCGTCGCGCGGAAGACTCCGCCGCGCTGCCCAACGTCCTCGCCGGTGATGAAGACGCGGTCGTCGCGTTCCATCTCCTCGTCCATCGCCTGGCGCAGCGCTTCGATCAGCGTGATTTCAGCCATCGGTTCCGCTCCTGTCAGGCAAGATCGTGCGGCGCAAAAACCGGGAACATGGCGTCTTCGGGCGGGGGATAGGGCGCGGCCTCGGCGGCGGCGTGCGCCTCGTCTACATCGGCGCGAACCCGCTGCTCGATCTCCTGAATCACGTCGTTGTCGAGCACGCCGCGCTCTCGCAGATAGCCCTGGAAGCGCAGGATCGGGTCGCGCTTTTTCCACTCTTCGACCTCGTCGCGCGTGCGGTAGGTGCGGTCGTCGTCGTCCGACGAGTGCGGCACCGGGCGATAAGTCTTCGCCTCGACCAGCGTCGCGCCCTCGCCGGAGCGCGCCCGCGTAAAGGCTTCCTGCATCACGCGATACGAGGCGAGCACGTCGTTCCCGTCGACGATCGCGCCCGCGATGCCAAACATCGGCGCACGGTCGGCCACGTTCGGCACGGCCATTTGCAGGTGCATCGGGACCGAGATGGCGTAAATATTGTTCTGGACCAGGCAGACCATCGGCAGCTTGTGCACACCTGCCCAGTTAAGTCCTTCGTAAAAATCTCCTTCGCTGGTAGACCCCTCGCCCAGTGTGACGACCACCACGCGATCTTCCCCGCGCATTTTGCACGCCAGCGCCGCGCCTGCCGCCTGGGGAACCTGCGTCGCGACCGGGCTGGACGAGCTGAGCATCCCGAGCTTGCGGCTGCTCCAGTGTGAGGGCATCTGGCGCGACCCGCTGGTCGGCTCGCCTGCTTTGCCGAAAACCGCCAGCATAAAGTCGAGCGGGGTCAGGCCGAGGGTCAGGCTGAACGCCAGATCGCGATAGTAGAGCGAGGCGTAATCGTACCCGCGACGCATCGCGTACGCCGCGCCGACCTGGACGCCCTCGTGCCCGATGCCGGAGATGTGAAAGGCGATCTTGCCCTGGCGGTGAAGTACCCAGACCCGTTCGTCCAGGCGCCGCGCGCGGACCATCTGCCAGTACATGTCCAGCAGCGTCTGTTCGTCCAGATCGATGCCGGTATCGTCGATCTGGTGCGCCGTCCGCAAATCTGTTGCCATACAGTGCTCCTGAAAACTCAATCGACAGAAAGGGTAATTAAGGACGTGGGGGAGCAAGGCGGGCCACCCGCAGGCGGTGATGGTGGGCTGCGAGGGGCGGGCTGGCCCGCTAGCCAGATTATATACAATAAAGATGCAAAAAAGGACTAAAAAACGGGCTGGCACGCCCCGCGGCCAGTTGTGGACGGAACGGCGCGCTGCTCGATAAAATGGGCGGCTGTTTGCGCTCGCTCCACACGAAAGCTGAGGGGTTCGATGACCGACGCTCTCCGCGCCAGCCCTGCTGCTCCGGTGCAATCCACGGACGAGCGCGAGCCGGTATACCGCCGCAACTTCCTCGTCTTCCTGACCGACTACATTCTGTTTTCGATCGGGATGGGGCTTGTCGGCACCACGACCGTCATCCCCGACTTTGTCCGCCGGCTGACCGACTTCGAAGTGCTGATCGCGCTCTCCAGCCAGATGTTTGAGATCCTGTGGCTGCTACCGCAGCTTCTGATCGCGCGGGAGCTTGTGCGCGTTCGCAACAAGAAGTGGTGGTTTGTGGGGCCGAACCTGGCCGCGCGCCCAATGCTGGTCCTCTTCGCCGGGGTGATGCTCCTGCTCGGGCCGGACCGTCCGGGCGCGCTCCTGGCGGCGTTCCTGCTGTTTTACGGGATTGCGGCGCTTGGGGATGGCGTGGTCGGCGTGCCGTGGCTTGATCTGGTCGGCAGCAGCCTGGACGCGCGGCGGCGGGCGCGGCTGTTCGGCTATGGGAATGCGATCGTGGGGGTGGCGCTGCTGGGTGTTGCGCCGGTCATCCGGTGGATCCTCGGCGCGGAAGGGCTGGCGTTCCCCCAAAACTACGCGCTGCTGTTTGCGCTGGGCGGCGGGCTGATGCTGGCGACCATCCCCTTCACGCTGCTAATCAAGGAACTCCCCGGTGGGGAGCCGCGCGCGACCGTTCCCAGCGTGCGCGAGTATTTGCCGGAGTTGGGGCACGTTCTGCGCACGGATGGTCCCTTCCGCGCCATGATCGTTGCGCGGCTGCTGTCGAGCCTGTACGTGATGGCCGCGCCGTTCTACATTGGGTATGGGACGGAAGTGCTCGGCATGGAAAGCAGCGTGGCGGTCAGCGAGCTGTTGGTGATGCAGACGATCGGCAGCGTGGCGGGCGCGTTGCTGTTCTCTCGGCTGGGAGAGCGGCATCTGGTGCGCTTCATCCGGCTGGCGATGGGGATCGCCATCGTGCAGGTGATCCTGGCGCTGTCGGCGGATGCGATCGGCACTGGCGCGCTGTACGTGGCGTTTGTCG
>CBINGT010000160.1:0-7839 GCA_966250245.1 uncultured Anaerolineae bacterium | reverse complement strand
AAACCAGTCCGAGTCGATGCCGGTGTAGATGATGCCTTGCTGCACCATGCCGACTGTCAGCGCGCCGAACACCGCGCCGATCGCGGAGCCGTAGCCGCCGGTCAGTAGCGTGCCGCCGATCACGACCGCGATGATGGCGTAGAATTCGCGCTGCTCCCCGCGCAGCGTATCCGCCCCGCCCGCCGACAGCACCTGGATCGTCGCCACCAGCCACGCCGACGCAGCGGTCGCCATAAACAGGATGACCTTCATCCGGTTGACCGGCACGCCGACATTCCGCGCGGCGTTGGCGTCTCCACCCATGCCGAAGATCCAGTTGCCGGGGCGCGTCCGCAGCAGGATGTACGTGGCAACGAGCGCGATCAGCAGCCACCAGAAGATCGAGATCGAGAAGTCCGCCGAAAGCCCGCGCGCCGATCGCGGATCGGTGATGCTGAGCGCGCTGGCGAAGACCGAGGCGGCGGAGTCGTATCCTTCCGCCGCTTTCAGCCCGCCGACCTGCGTGCGCCCGGTGATCAGGCGGGTGAGGCCGATCGTTGCGCCGCGAATGATAAACAGGCTGCCGAGCGTGATGATGAACGACGGAAGCTTCGTGCGAATGACGAGGATGCCGTTGAACGCCCCGATCGCCAGCGCGAGCAGCAGCGACACGCCGATCGCCGCCCACACGTTCCACCCGTACTGGACGCTGAGAACCGCGATGGTCATCCCGCAGCCGCCGATAATCGAGCCGATCGATAGATCGAACTCGCCGCCGATCATCAACAGCGCGACGGCCACGGCCAGGATGCCCAGCTCCGACGCGACTTCCAGATAGTTTGCCGTGCCGCGCAGCGTCAGGAAGCCGCGATCGCCCGCGACCAGCGCGAACACAATCCACACCAGCAACGCGCCGCCGATCGCGCCCAGTTCCGGGCGGCGCATCAGCCGCCGGAATAATGTCTCGCGCAGCAAGCGCTCGTCGCGCGGCGCTTCCGCGATCGTCCTGGTTGACATAAAACGACCCTTTCCATCCCAGCGAGCATACAAAACAGCAGAGGGTGAGGCGGCCGCGCCCCACCCTCTGGACAGAATTTTTTAGCGCGTTCCGCGCGCGGCGAACTCGATCACCTGCTCGGCGGTCTCCTGCGTCACGAAGCCGGGGCCGGTCGGGATGAGGATGTTGCCGGGGGTGTTGAGGTTCTCGAGATACAGCGTCAGGTAGACAATCGGCAGATAGCCCTGGAGATACTGCTGCTGGTCGATCGCGAACAGCATGTTCCCGTCGCGGATCGCTTCCAGCACTTCCGGCGACAGGTCAAACGTCGCCAGCAGCACCGTGCCGAGCAGCCCTTCTTCTTCGAGCGCCTGAAGCGCGGGCAGGGCGCTGCCGGGGCCGAGCGTCAGCAGGGCGTCGTACGTCTCATCGGCGGTCAGCGCGGCGGAGATGCGGTTGGCACTGCCGGTCGGGTCCGCGAGATCGACCTCAAGGATGTCCACCGTGCCGCCCGCTTCGGCCATCGCGTCGGCGAAGCCCTGGCAGCGCTGGTCGAGGCCCAGGTTGCCGACTTCGTGGTTGACGCAGTACGCCTTGGTGGCGCCCGCCGCTGCGAGCCGCTGGCCGCCGCCATAGCCCGCTTCGTATTCGGTCTGGCCGATGTGCGCCAGCACGCCGAATTCTTCCGCCACGTCGCTGCCGGAGTTAATCGAGATCACGGGGATGCCCGCCGCAATCGCCGCCTGCACCGAGGGGCCGAGCGCATCCGGATCGGGGATCGAGACGACCAGCCCGTCCGGCTCGGACGCGACCACCCCGTCGATCAACTGGCTCATGGCGACCATATCGAACGTGCTGGGGGCCTGGTATTCGACGGTGACGCCCAGATCGGCCGCCGCCCGGTCCACGCCGTTCTTCACGACCGACCAGAACGGGTCCGACGCCTGTCCGTGGGTGACGACGGCGATCCGGTAGGGGCGGCCTTCGTCCTGCGCCGCGACGGTTCCGAACGCGGCGACTGCCAGAATCACGATCAACAGCAGTCCAAATAAACGCTTCATTTGTCTAATCTCTCCTGCACTCCAAGTTGAGGGAAGGGAACACATAGAACGATGCAAAGCGCTCGTCAGGCTAGGCGGTGATGCCACCTCCTTTCCAGGGTGCGATGTGGTCTGCGCCGGGCTACGCCACTTCGCTCACCTCGACGACGCGCCCCTCGCGCTGTGAGAGTGTTGCGGCCAGGCAGGCTTGCAGCGCGGCGCGGGCGTCGGCGGGCGAGACGGCGGGCGGCCGGTCGTGCAGCAGGCAATCGACGAAATGCTCGATCTGTGCAGTGTAGGCGGGACCGAAGCGCTGGGGGAAGTGCGGGACGACGTCATGCGTCACGCCAGCGCGGGTCATCACCGTGATCGGCGTTTCGCGCAGATACCCGATTTCGATGGTGCCCTGTGTGCCGATGATCTCGCAGCGGATGTCATAGCCGTAAACTGCGGTCCGGCTCACCTCGATGTTGCCCAGGCCGCCTCGCTCGAAGCGCGCGACGATCATGGCGTTGTCGAAGTCACCGACGTCTTGCAACTCCGGATAGACCAGCGAGGCGGACTCGGCGTACACACGGCGGATGTCGTCGGCCATCAGCCAGCGGATGCAGTCGAAGTCGTGGATCGCCATGTCCACGATCAGCCCGCCGCTGACGGCCGGATTGGCGAACTCCAGGCTGGTGCGGAACGGATCGCGCCCGATCGAGCGGATGGTGACCGGCGTGCCGATCTCTCCGGCGTCGATCCGCTGCTTGGCGGCGGTGTAGCCCCGGTCGAAGCGGCGCATAAACCCCACCTGGAACAGCACCCCGGCACGCTCGACCTCGGCGATCACCTCGTCCGTCGCAGCGAGCGTCAGCGCGATCGGCTTCTCGCAGAAGATCGCTTTTCCGGCGCGCGCGGCCTCAATCGCGATCTCGCGGTGGGTATGGGTCGGGCTGGCGATCAGGACGGCGTGCACCTGCGGGTTGGCGATCAGATCGCAGAAATCGGTGTAGGTCTGCACGCCGGGCAGCTTGGCGGACAGCTCGTGAAGCGCCTCGGGGTTCGGATCGGCGATGGCGACCAGCACGGCGCCCTCGATCTGCCGCGCGGTGTGCAGCGCATAGACGCGCCCCATCCGCCCCAGCCCGATCACGCCAATCCCAATGCGAGTCATGAGCGCCTCCGGTGAAGCAGACAATCAAGTCTTTACGCCGGGTTTTCGGCCTAACAACAGTGAAAAACGCTCATAGGCTTGCGATAAAGTGACATACTAAGACTATAATGATCGATTTGGGATGTCAATATAACCGTGTTTTCTGACCATCCCCAGGCGAAAGAGAAGACCTGACTTTTGACAGGCTTTTCGTGCGGTCCGGCAGGTTTCTTAACATTTGTTTCATGTTAAGATGAAATTGTGCTTAGTCCGAACCGTCCGACACCGCCGCTCCTTTTACCTCGAAGTCTATTGTGAACTGGAAGTGATGATGAACCTGACCGCCCTTGTTGAGCGAATGAGCAAGCTGAAATACTTCAGGGGGCTGCCGTTTTCTGACATCATGCATATCGTCCGTTCCGGTCATATCCGTAACATCTCGGAAGGCACGGTGATCGTCAGCGAGGACACGTCGTGCGCCGGGCTGTTCGTGTTGCTGTCGGGTCGAGTGTACTGCTATCGGACCAGCCCTGAAGGTCAGGCGGTGTTGGTCGAAGAACTGACTCCGGTGACGATGTTCAACGAGGTCGCGATCCTCGACGGCGGCCCCAACCCGATGACCGTGGTGGCGGCAGAAAACAGCCTGGTGTGGCAGGCTGAGTATGAAGCCCTGCTGGCGCTCTCCGAGCGGTATCCGCAGGTGGCGCTTGGCTTCCTGCCGATTCTCGCGCAGCGGACGCGCGTGCTGATCTCGATGGTGACCGATATCTGCTTCCGCTCGGTTCGGGCGCGCACGGCCAAGCTGCTGCTCGACCTCAGCGACTGGGGCGCGCACCCCATTTCGCGGCACGATTACCCGATCCAAAAGCTGGCGGCGCAGATCTCGACCGCGCCCGAAGCGATCAGCCGCGCATTGAGCTACTTCCGCAGCGAGGGATGCATCGTCAGTACGCGCGCCAAGATCGAGGTCTGCGATCCCGAAAAGCTCGCCGCGCTGGCGCAGCTCGACAGCACGTGCGAGGAAGAAATCGAGCGCCCGCTGGCGTACTAAGCGCAGCATGCCCTCGCTCGCCGTTTGCCGTCGCGCCGCTAACCCAGCGGCGCGCGTTGCTTTCCGACCGTGATTTGACGAAAGTCAAAGACCGAACGCGCCGGGCCTGTTACGATGAAGGTAGAGCACATGCGCACGCGAAGCGTCTCGCGGCAACCTGCCGTGTGGGGGGATCTCTGGACGCGGCGTGTTTCAATCGTCTAGCGAGGGAGAACGGTTTTAATGCAGGCCATTCAGGCGCGTTTCAAATTTCTGTTCCAATCGACCAAAGGGCTGATCCTCGTCGCCATTGCGGCGATCGCGCTGGTGACGGCGCTGTGGGGGATGCTGTCTGGCCCGATGGCCGAATGGGGGGTGCGAGAGGTGGCCGTTGACCTGTTCGGGTTCGATCTTGACCCGGCAGAGCGCGAGGGCCGCATTGTCATCCTGTATCACACCATCGCGATGGGCGTCGTGGCGATCCTGGTCTACATGATCACCGGCCTGATCCCGATGAAGGAACACGAGCGGGTCAGCATCAATTTCAGCGCGACGGTCGGCTACATCACGTCGATGGTCTTCGGGCTGGCGTTCGCCTATTTCGGGCGTAACTGGGCGTTCCACGGGCTGTACCTGCTCGGGCTGTCGATCATGTTCTTCACCGGCGTGCTGCTGGCGGTGGCGTTGCGACCGTGGCGCAAAGACTATCGCAACCCCGATCCGGCGTACGCGCACCTGCGCGGCATGAACCTGGAGCGCGCGGCGCTGTTCGTGATGTCGGTCGCGACGCTCGGCTCGGCGGTGTTCGGCGCGGTCGCGGGGGCCAGCTATGGCAACGGGTTCGAGACGTTCCTGGCGGAAGACCTGATCCGCTGGCCGGACAAAACCGACTTGCAGTTCGCGATCGTCGGCCACCTGCACATCATGCTGGCGCTGATGGCCGTCGCTCTGGCGCTGGTTATCGGGCGCTGGTTCGACTGGAAGGGCACGCTCCACAAGATCTCCATGCCGATCATGATGCTCGGCACGACGGTGATGACGGCGGGGACGTGGGCTGTCGTCCCGATGCATGGCGGCGCGGCGCATACCATCATCTACGCCGGATCGACGTTCGTGCTGCTGGCCGGGTTGTTCCTGGTGATCTTCGGCTTCAGCAAGATCATCAGGGAGCGGCTGGCGGAGCAGGGCATCAAGAAGGCGAGCTTCTGGCAGGGCCTCAAGGCGCTGCTGCACGACCCGGTCCGTTTCGGGACGCTGTGGCAGATGGTCTATATGAATTTCTGCACCAGCTTTGTCGGGATCTTCGTTGCGGTCAAGCTGGACGAGATCTTCCGCGTGTGGCCGTCGCGCGACGAGCGGCTGATCCTCACCGGCCATTGGCACATCCTCTCCGGCATCATTGCGACGATCATCCTGCTCTACTACGCGGACATGGCCGGGCTGAAGGGACGGGTCCGCAAGGTGTTCGGCTGGACGGTCATTCTGGGGTCGGATGCGGCGTTCGGCGCGGTGACGGTGTTCGAGATGAAGCGGCTGTTCGTTTCGGAGCTGAACCAGCAGCCAGTGACCGACATCACCATGCTGATTGCAGATATTGGCCTGGCGTTGGTGCTGGTGGCGCTGGCGGCGCTGATGGTCTGGCGGCTGGTCGATCTGTTTGAGCGGGATGGCCGCTGGCGCAAGGAATTGGCGGAAACGGGTTACACAGAGGTAGAAGCCGACACGCGCGAAGGTCTGATCTCGGCCCAGGAGTTGGCGAAATGAAGGTAAAACTCTTTTTGATTGCGATCATGGCCCTGGTGCTGGCAGCCTGCTCCGCTGCGGAAGCGGGCGAGCCGCCGGTGATCGAGACGGGCGTCGATCCCGAGGCGTGGGCGCGCGTGCCTGCCGGGGAGTTCCTGATGGGTCAGTTCGACCACCCGACCGTGATCGACTACGACTATGAGATCATGGTCACCCATGTGACGAACGCGCAGTTCGCCGAGTTCCTTAACGCTGCGCTGGCGGATGGCACGATCCGCTTCAACGAGGACAAGACCGAGGTCCTCGGCTACTACCCCGGCGACGAGTTCCACGGCTACCGGCACGAAGAGCGGATTGACGAGGGCGACTGGCTGCTGTTCCCGGTCGATGAAGAAGGCGTGCGCCTGGAGTTCGACGGCGAAACGTTCACACCTCTGGCGGGGTACGAAAACCACCCGGCGACCTTTGTGACGTGGTTCGGCGCGCGCGCCTACTGTGAGTACTATGGCGGGCGGTTGCCATCCGAGGCGGAGTGGGAGAAGGCGGCGCGCGGCACGGACGGGCGGCCCTATCCCTGGGGCGGCGAGATCGAGCGCAACAACGCGAACTTTTACAGCAGCCGCGATCCGTTTGAGGAAGGCGTAGGCAAGCAGGGCGACACCACGCCGGTCGGCTTCTACAACGGCAAGACGTACGATGGATACGAGACGATCGACTCGCCCAGCCCGTACGGCCTGTACGACATGGCGGGGAACGTCTGGCAGTGGACCGGTAACGTGTACGACAAGCAGCACTATCGCTATCTGCGCGGCGGCAGCAAGGGCGAATACGAACACTGGCTGCGCGTGTGGGCCAGCATCAACATCGCGCCGGATTTCGCCGGGCCAAGCGTGGGGTTCCGCTGCGTGCGTGACGTCGCGGCGGCTGAGTAGGGTGACGTGGGGGATATCTTGGCAACTCAAGAACTAGCTGAGCAGGCGGTGCCGCGCTTTCGCGTGAAGGTGCGGCTCTACTGGCAACTGATCAAGAGCCTTCAAACGGGGCTGCTGCTGATCACCGGAATCGCCGGGTTCATGAGCGTGTGCTGCCCGGTGAAGATGTGGTCCGCGCTGGCCGGGATGGTCGCGACGTTGTTCCTGGCGATCAGCGGTAGTACGGTGCTGAACATGGTGTACGACCGCGACATCGACGCGCGCATGAAGCGGACCGCGCAGCGCCCGCTTCCATCCGGCCAGTTGAGCACCGGCGAGGCGTTGCGCTTTGGCGTGCTGCTCTCGACGCTGGGCGTGGGCGGGGCGCTGTTGCTCGATCCCTGGTATGGCGTGGTGGTCGGCGCGGGGCTGACGTTCGACGTGATGGTCTACACCATCTGGCTGAAGCGCCGCACCCCCTGGTCGATTCTGTGGGGCGGGATCGCGGGCGGCATGCCGATCCTGGCGGGGCGCACGCTCGGCACCGGGCAGATCGAGCACATCGGCCTGTTGCTGGCGCTGGCGGTGTTGCTGTGGATCCCCACCCACATCATGACTTACGGGATCAAGCACGCGGCAGACTACAAGCGAGCGGGCGTGCCGACCTTCGCCAACCACTACGGCGAGCGGGTGACGCGCGTGATCATCAGCGTCTCGACGATCCTCGCCGTGCTGACGATGGCGCTCTGCGCGTGGCTGATTGGGTTGCACGCGCATTGCCTGTATGCGACGATCGGGCTGGGCGTGACTCTGGCGGCGCTTACGGCGGTTGCGGCGGTGTTCCCGTCGCCCAAGCTGAACTTCGGCACTTTCAAGTTTGCGTCGGTGTACATGCTGGCGTCGATGCTGTTAATCATCGTCGGCAAATAGCCAACCGGACGCAGCATACGCAAATAAAAACCGCCGGGCGCGCGCCCGGCGGTTTTGTTTGCGGTGTGTTC
>CBINGT010000159.1:0-7853 GCA_966250245.1 uncultured Anaerolineae bacterium | reverse complement strand
GGCGCTCGTCCGACGCCGTTTCCCGCCTGAAACCGTCCGGCAGTGGAAGCTCGGCGGCGCGCTCCACGGCGATCGCGCTGGCGTCCAGCGGCAGCCGTGCGGCGATCGCTCCGGCGAGCGTCGTCTTCCCCGCGCCCGGCTCGCCCGCGATCAGCAGGCCGTGTCCACTCCGCGCGATCGCGTCCAGCAGAGTCACGGCTTCGGGGGGCAGTGCGCCACGTTCCGCCAGCGCATCGAGCGTGACAGGCTGCGGCGGATGCAGGCGGATCTGCACGCTGATCATTGGGCTGAGCGGCGGCAGGAGCGCGCTGATCCGTGCGCGGCGCTTGTTCAGCACGACGCCTCGCTCCGTGACGACCGATCCGGCCGGGGCGCCGGTTTCCCCTGCCGCGAGCAGCCGCTCCACCACGCTCGCCAGATGTTCGGCGTCGTCAAAGCGATTGTCTTCGCTCTGGCGCTTGCCTTGCCCGCGCCGCACTGCGATCGCTTGCGGACCGTCGATCGCGATCTCGGTCACTGTCTCGTCGGCGAGCAGCGGGTCGAGCGGCCCGAACCCGAACAGGCTGGCGCGCGCTGCCTCGACCAGCGCGGACCGCGAGCGCCCGTCGAGCGTGATCGACTCGACGGCGAGCACGTAGTCCGTGATGTCGCCGATCATAGTGCGCTGCGCCTCAGGAGTGGTCAGCTCGCTCAGGATGTCGTCGCGGCCGCCGGTTTCGGCGTGGAACTGGCGCTCGACCATCTCGCGCAACGCTTCGAGCGAATAGGTCGGGCGCCCGCTGCGACCGGGGATCAGGGGCGAGAGCGGCGGCCGGTGATTGGATGGGCACATGGGAATCGACTCTCCCGAATACCGTCAAGTGCGTTTCGCAAACCATAGCCCAGCCCCGTCCCTCGCGCAACCGGACGCCAGGGTTTCGGGGTGTCGAATTGATGGTATACTTCGGCTGTTTGCCCGCCCATCCGGCGGAGCACAGCGCCACATTCAGGACAGAAGGACGCGTCATGAGAGTAGTGATTTCCGGCTCGATCGCTTTCGATTACTTAATGCGCTTTCCCGGCCGGTTTCGAGAGCATTTGATCGAGGGCAAGCTCGACCGGATCAGCGTCAGCTTCCTGGTCGAAACGCTGGTGCGCGAGCGGGGCGGCGTCGGCGCGAACATCGCCTATAGCCTCGCGCTGCTCGGCGAGCGACCAATTCTGATGGGTACCGCCGGGTCCGACTTCGCGGATTACCGGGCGTGGCTGGAAGTGAACGGGGTCGACACGTCTGCTGTGCGTGTGATCCCGGACGTCTTCACCGCATCGTTCTTCGCCAACGTGGACAGCGACAACAACCAGATCGGCTCGTTTTACACCGGCGCGATGGCCTATTCGCGCGGGTACCGGCTGGCGGAAGCGGTCAGCGAGAAGCCTGATCTGGTCGTGATCGCGCCGAACGACCCGGTTGCGATGTCCGAGCTGGCTGAGGAGTGCGCGCAGAGCGGCGTGCCGTTCATGTTCGACCCGAGCCAGCAGGTGATCTGGCTGGACGAAGACTTCCTGCGCCATGGCACAGACCGTTGCAGCATCCTGATCGTCAACGAGTACGAGTGGGCGATGATCGCCAAGAAGACCGGCTTCACGATTGACGAGCTGGTCGACGCAGGAAAGACGCTGATCGTTACGCATGGCTCCGAAGGCTCGCATATTTACGCAGGCGGGGAGCATATCGTGGTGCCCGTTTTCCCGGTGTCGCGCGTGGTCGATCCGACCGGCGTGGGCGACGCCTACCGTGCCGGGCTGCTCAAGGGGCTGGCGTGCGGCTTCCATTGGAAGCTGTGCGGGCAGATCGGGGCGGTCGCGGCGGCTTACGTACTGGAGCACAATGGCACGCAGAACCACACTTACACGCTGCCCGAATTTGTGGAGCGCTTCCGCACGGCGTTCGACGACGAAGGGGCGCTCGACTCGTGGCTGAACTGACGCCCTGGCGCGTCGCGCGGCTGGCGGACAAAGCGCCGATCCGCGCCTTCCTCAACCGCGACCGCGCCCTGACGGCGTATGCGATCGGCGACCTGGACGACGCCTTCTGGCCGCAGAGCGCCTATTATGGTGCAGCGCGAAACGGTGCGATCGAGGCGCTGGCGCTCGTCTATCGCGGGCTGGAGCCGCCTGTCTTCTGTGCGTTCGGCGCGCCGGATGGCGTCCGGGCAATCCTGCGCACACCCGCGCTCGATCTGCCGGATGAAGTGTACGTCCTGCTGCCGCCGGACCTCGCCCCGGCCTTCGGCGAAACCTACACGCTGCACCAGCCGCACGAAGAATGGCGCATGGTGCTTGCTCCCGACCGCTTCGCGCCACCGCCGTTGAACGGCGTCGCACGGCTGGACGGCGGGCACGCCGCGACGCTCGCGTCGCTGTTTGAGCACGCGCGAGAGCCGGGCGAGGAAATCGTCGCGTTCAGCCCGTGGCAGATCGAGCACGGCACATTCTACGGCGTGTGGGAAGGGGCGGAGCTGGTCGCTGCGGCGGGGACGCACGTCTGGTCCCTCGCCGAAAAGGTCGCTGCAGTCGGAAACGTCTTCACGCGGCCGGACCATCGCGGGCGCGGGCACGCGGCGCGATGTACGGCGGCGGTTGTGCGCGATGCGCTGGCGACCGGGCTGGACCCGGTGGTGCTGAACGTCCGCGTGACGAACGCCCCCGCGATCCGCGTCTATGAGAAGCTCGGCTTTCGCGTGCACGGCGCTATGGTCGAGGGACCGGCGCTGCGGCGAGGATAAGGGGGCCATGTATCGGAGACGCGTGCTGAAACTTTTCGCCCTGGGGACTGCCGCCCTCGCGGTCGCTCCATTCCGATCGGTTAGCGCGCTCACGGCGCCTGTCTCAGTGCCTCCAACGATCATGTTGCACGCGCGGCAGGCGCACCTGGATAATCTGCCCCGGCTGGTGGACTGGCTGCTCGAACACGGCTACACGCCGATCACCTACACCACGCTTTGGGATTGCCTGTGCGGCGGGTGCGCGCTTCCCGCCCAGCCGGTAATCCTCACGATTGACGATCTGACGGCGGTGCGCGGCTCGCAGAACTTCGCGTTCATTGGCCGGATGGTGGATGTCCTGATCGAGCGCGCGGTGCCAGGGGTGCTGGGGATCATCACGGAGCCGGTCGTGGCTTGCGGCGATGGGCGGCTGGTCCAACTGCGCGAGCAGGACGACGCGCTGTGGGACCGCATGAGCGAATGGCAGGCGAGCGGGATGGAACTGGCGACGCACACCGCCAGCCATCGGAACCTGGGCGCGCCGGACATCCGGCCGGAAGAGTTGCGCGATGAAATTGGCGGATCGGCGCGCCTGATCGAAGCGCAGACCGGCGTGCCCGTGCGGACGCTGGTGCTCCCCTTTGGCAACGGCGCGAGCGATTCCTACGCCGGACGGCTGCGCGCGCCGATTGTCGACGCTTGCCGGGATGCCGGGATCGGAATTGTGGCCGGGGTGGGCGGCGGGCGAGCGCCCTTGTTTCCGGCGCCTGCCGGCGAGCAGCCTGTCTATTTCGTGGGACGGGTAGGCCCGGCGGATTCCTTCGACGGTATCTTCTGGGAGATCACTCACTGGGCGCGCTAATGCCCCGGCTCAGCCCGATCATTCTGTGTTACAATCTCGCATCGTCTGCCTGCTGGTTTGGGCCAATCATTGCATGAGGAGAAAGCTGCATGACGGTTGAACATGATGTCCGCGATCTGAGCCTGGCGACTGGCGGCCGTTACCGCATCGAATGGGCCGAGCGCGATATGCCGGTGTTGCGCCAAATCCGTGAGCGTTTCGAGCGTGAGCGCCCGCTGGAGGGCGTGCGAATGTCCGCCTGCCTGCACGTGACCACCGAGACGGCGAATCTGATGCGCACGTTGCAAGCCGGGGGCGCGGACGTTGTGCTGACGGCGTCGAACCCGCTCAGCACGCAGGATGACGTCGCCGCGGCGCTCGTGGTGCACTACGAGATCCCCGTCTTCGCGATTAAGGGCGAGGACAACGCGACCTATTACGATCACCTCAAGCGCGCGCTGGATCACCGCCCGCACATCACGATGGACGACGGGGCGGACCTGGTCAGCGAACTGCACAAGAACCGCACCGACCTGCTGGGCGAGGTGATCGGCGGCACGGAAGAGACGACGACTGGCGTCATTCGCCTGCGTGCGATGGCGGCGGATGGTGCGCTGAAGTTCCCGGTGGTCGCCGTGAACGACAGCATGACCAAGCACCTGTTTGACAACCGCTATGGGACCGGCCAGAGCACGATTGACGGCATCGTCCGCGCGACGAACATCCTGCTCGCCGGGCGGACGGTGGTGGTCGGCGGGTATGGCTGGTGCAGTCGCGGGATCGCGATGCGCGCGAAGGGCATGGGCGCGAACGTGATCGTGACCGAGGTTGACCCGCTCAAGGCGCTCGAAGCGGTGATGGATGGCTATCGCGTTATGCCGATGATCGAGGCGGCGCCGCTGGGCGACGTGTTCGTGACCTCGACCGGCGACATCAACGTGATCGACGTGCACCACTTCGAGGTGATGAAGGATGGCGCGATCGTCGCCAACAGCGGGCACTTCAACGTCGAGATCAATATCCCCGGCCTGCAACAAATGGCCGTTGGCGAGCCGCGCCGCATCCGCCCGTTTGTTGAGCAGTATCGCCTGCGCGACGGGCGCGTGATCAACCTGCTGGCGGACGGTCGCCTGGTGAACCTCGCGGCCGCCGAGGGCCACCCCGCGAGCGTGATGGATATGAGCTTCGCCAACCAGGCGCTTGGCTCTGAATACATGCTCACCGAGGGGAAGAACCTGGAAAACAAGGTCTACACCATCCCCGAAGCCATCGACCAGGAGATCGCGCGGCTGAAGCTCGAATCGATGGGCGTCACCATTGACAAGCTCACCGAGGAGCAGATCCGCTACCTGAACCAGTGGCAGGAAGGCACGTAGGAAATCGGGAGTGGGGAGTAGGCAGTAGGGAGTAGGGAGCCTCACCCCTTAACCCCCGGCTCCTTTTCCCCTCTCTGTTTACGGAGAGGGGCCAGGGGTGAGGTTCCATGCGCCGCCCGGAGTTCGCTCCCGGCGGCGTTTTTGTTGCGCGCGACAGTTGAGCGTCAGCCGGGCGTTGGGTAGGGTTTCAGGCGTGCGTTACAATCTGCCGTGTATCAGGGATGCCGCATGACAGGCGACTGCTAACTGAACGAGGGAGAAGAGCGATGATGAAACATCGAAACTGGCTGTTGAGCGGCGCATTGGCGTTGGCCGCGCTGCTCGCGGTACTGTTGCCGTTGACCGGAGGGCTCGCCGCAGCCCAAACCGGGGAGCCGACGGCGCGGCTCCGCTTCCTGCATGCCGTTTCCGGCGCGGGAAGCGTGGACGTCTATCTCGACGGCGCGCGTGTGGTCCCGGCGCTGGCGGAAGGCGAAGTCACGCCGCACCTGACGGTCTCGGCAGGCGAGCATCAGGTGGCGCTGCGTCCGGCGGATAGCGATCCGACCTCGGCCGCGCTGGTGGACGTGAGCGTGTCGCTGGCGGCGGACCTGGCGTTCACGGTCGTGGCGCAGGGCTCTGCGGATGCGATTGAGGCTGCGCTGTATGAAGACATTCTTGACGAGATTGCGCCGGGCCTCGCGCGCATGACCGCGATTAACGCCGTGCCCGACGCCCCGCCGCTGGATATTCTGACGACCGCGGGCGGTCCGTTGCTCCAGGGCGTCAATTACGGGACGCAGTTCGGCTCGGTGAATATTGGGACCGGCGTGCAGGATCTGGTCGTCGTCCCGGCGGGCGGCGCGGTCGATAGCGCGGTTGCCGAGATCGGCGAGATCGCGCTGGAGCACGGCGCGCTGTACACCTTCGTGATGACGGGCTCGATTGAGAGTGGTGTCTCGGTGATGGTCGTGGAGACCGCGCTCAACACCCAGGCGGACGGCGCGCGGCTGCGTGTGGCGAACGCCAGCCCGGATGCCGGGCCGGTCGACGTGTACCTCGACGATATTCTCATCGCCCCGGCGCTGGACCTCGGCGGGATGACGGTGCATATGCCGCTGCCGGTAGGCGATTACACGCTTAGCGCGCGCCCGACTGGATCCGCTGCGGCGGACGAGCCGCTGGTGTCGGCGGATGTGTCGCTCGGCGAGGTGGGCTCCGCGCAGACTGTCGTCTTGAGCGGTACGTCGGCTGACGACAGCCTCGCGCTGCAAGTTCTGCCCGATGCGCTGGCGGACGTCACGCCGGAGCAGGCGCAGGTCGTCGTGATTAACACGGTGGACGGCGCGAATGTGTCCGTTTCGCTGGCCGGGGACGAAACCGTGCAGGTGAGCGACGTGGCTGCCGGCAGCACCTCGACGCTGGCGGTCGAGCCGGTGCGTGATGCGCTGAACGTGCAGGTCGCAGGCGAAGAGGGCGATCCGGCGCAGGTGAGCGTCCCGCAGATGCCGCTGGTGGGCGGCGTGTACTACACGGTGCTGGTGTATGAGGGCGGCGCGTCCATCGCAGATTCGCCTGTGTCGGTCGGGCTGACGAGCGTGCCGGGCGGCAGCGCGGAAGTGGTCGCCGCTGTTCCGACCCCGACGCCCGAACCGGTTGAGACGGAAGAAGCGCCCGCCGCTGAGGAAACTCAGGACACCGAGATCGTGACGGATGAGGCGCCTGCGGCCGAGTAAACTCCCGCGTCGGAGCAGCCTGCCGCCGAGGCAACGCAGCCGCTCGATACCGAGCTGGTGCTTGACCCCACCCCTGCCGAGGGTGAAGCGCCTCAGGACGCGGCCGCTCAGCCACCCGCGCCTACCCAGGCGCCCGCGATCCCGCTGGCGACCGTACTGCTCGACCCCGGCGCAAATCTCCAGTGCCGCCAGTATCCGTCTTCGACCGCTTTCTCGTTGGGCCTGATCCCGGCGAACACGCAGCTTCGCGTGCTGGGCCGCCCCGGCGAGCCGATCGTGCCGGATACCGGCGAAGCGACCCCCGAGCCGACGCCGGTGATCGAAGACATCCCCGATATGTGGCTGTTCACCGAGTGGGCGCAGGCCGAAGGCGGCCACATCACCTGCTGGGTGAACGCGCAGTATCTTCAGGTGACGTTCGCGGGCCGCTTGCTGGATACGCTCGAAGAACTGTTTGAGTTGCCGGAAGTGCCGTTCAACCAGCCGGGCGAGGCGGTGAACACCTCGATCCGCCCGCCGACGCCGGTCTATAACGCGATTCTGGCGACCGTCAACCTTGATCCGGGCGTGAGCCTGCAAATCCGCCGGATGCCCGCGACCGACGCCGAAGCGTTGGACCGCGCGCCGTCTGGGACGCAGCTTGAGGCGCTTGGCTACATTGAGGCGCCGAGCGAAGGGCTCGTCGGCCAGCCGGTCGATCCGAACTGGATCCGCGTGCGCTACATCAAAGAAAACCAGGCCGCGACAATCGGCTGGGTGTCCGCGCAGTATGTGACGCTCTCGCAGTTGGGCCGCGCGCTGCAGATCACCGACCTGCCGCTGCTGCCTGAGGCGGAGCCGGGCTTCTATGAGACGCCGGGCGTCCAGCCGCAGATCCCAGTCGAGCAGCAGGCGGTCGTCGGCGCGGTGACACTCGACCCGGGCGCGAACCTGAATCTGCGCGACCGTCCGACGCAGGATGCGCGCGTCGTGGTCGGCATCCCGTCCGGCTCGACGGTGGAACTGATTGGGCGCAACTTCGACGGGACGTGGGTCCGCGTGACCTACGACAACCAGGGCGTCACGCTTGAAGGGTGGGTTGCCACACAATACCTGACCGTGACGCGTGGCGGGCAGCCGTACGACGTGATGGAGCTGCCGGACGTCGGCGAGGCGCCGGTCGAAGGCACGCCCGCCG
>CBINGT010000158.1:0-7854 GCA_966250245.1 uncultured Anaerolineae bacterium | reverse complement strand
CGGCCCACAACACGCTCGAACAGCGTCTGCCCGGCAACGTCCACTTCCGGCAGCGGCACGCCGCGCGCATCCTGGTTATTGGGATGCGCCGGGTTCGGGATGGTGATCCCGGCCTTGGTGCCGCAGTCGTGGCGGTTGATGATCACGTCCTGCGCCACGTCGACCAGACGGCGGGTCATGTAACCCGCGTCCGCCGTACGGAGCGCCGTGTCCGCCAGACCCTTACGAGCGCCGTGCGTGGAGATGAAGTATTCCAGCGCGGTCAGCCCCATGCGGAAGTGGCTGAGGATCGGCAGGTCAATGATACGCCCGGACGGGTCGGCCATCAGACCGCGCATACCCGCAAGCTGCGTGATGGGGCCAAAGCCACCCTTCGTCGAGCCGGACAGCGCCATCACCGCGATCGGCCCGAACGGGTCGAGCGTGTCGCTGATGACGTCCTTCAGCTCAGACTTCGCCTTGTTCCAGCTATCGATCGTGATCTGATAGCGTTCTTCTTCGGTCAGCAGCCCGCGACGGAAGTCACGCTGGGCCGTCTCGACCGTCTGCATCGCTTCGTTGAGGATCTGCTCGCGCTCCTCGGGCACGGTCAGGTCCGACACGGCGATCGTCGTGCCCGACACCGTCGCGTAGTGGAAGCCGAGGTTCTTGATCGCGTCCACGACCTCGGTCGTCTCGTCCGGGCCGTAACGCTGGTAGACGAGCGCCACAAGGTTCTGCAGGCTGCGCTTGGAAACCGTCTCCTGCACAAAGCGCATGCTGTCCGGCAGAATCCGGTTGAACAGCGCGCGCCCAACCGTCGTGATTTCCGGCTCCGGCTGCGGCGGATGCTCCGGATCGTCGTAGTAGTTGCCGAGCAGGATGCCCGTGTGCAGATCGACCACGCCCAGCCCGTAGAGATACTCCACCTCGTCCATGTCGGCCACAAGGCGGCGCTCGTGTAGGTTGGCGATGGTCAGCGGCACGTCCGGGTGCTTCTTGAGATACTGCTGCATCTCGTAGGCGTTGTGCACGGCAACGTCGAAGCGGCCCTCAAGCAGCCCGTCGATCAACTGGTCGAACGCGCGATAGCGGCGGCCGTTCTCATCCCGCGTGTCGCGCAGAATGGTTATTTCGTTGTTGCGGTCGAGATTGTGCAGCTCGACCTGGCGCGACCCGGCAGAGTTGAACACCGCCGCGATGCGCAGGCCGCCTTCCGACAGCGAGATCCACTGGCGGAACTCGTCGGCGCGGTCCACATGCGTGATGATCTCGGCGGTCGGGTCCATCGTCAGGTAGTAGTTGCCGAGGACCATGTCCTTCGCGGGCGCCACCACCGGCGAGCCGTCGGCGGGCTTCAGCAGGTTCTTCGTGCTCAGCATCAACTCGCGCGCTTCCTGAACCGCGCGCTCGCTCAGCGGCACGTGCACCGCCATCTGGTCGCCGTCGAAGTCCGCGTTGAACGCCGCGCAGACCAGCGGGTGAATCTGGATCGCCTTGCCTTCAACCAGCAGCGGCTCGAACGCCTGAATACCCAGGCGATGAAGCGTCGGCGCGCGGTTCAACAGCACCGGCCGCTCCTTGATGACCTCTTCGAGCACTTCCCACACTTCGGGCTTCTCGCGCTCGATGATGCGCTTGGCGCCCTTCACGTTGCTGGCGTAGTTGTACTTGACCAGCCGGCTGATCACGAACGGCCGGTACAGTTCCAGTGCCATGATCTTCGGCAGGCCGCACTGGTGCAGCTTCAGCTTCGGGCCGATCACGATCACGCTACGGCCCGAATAGTCAACGCGCTTACCGAGCAGGTTCCGGCGGAAGCGACCCTTCTTCCCCTTGAGCATGTCGCTCAGGGACTTCAGCTCGCGGCGGCCCCGGCGGCTGAGCGCCTTCCCACGCTGGCTGTTGTCGATCAGGCTGTCGACCGCTTCCTGAAGCATGCGCTTCTCGTTGCGGACGATCACATCCGGCGCGCCAAGCTCCAGCAGGCGCTTCAGACGGTTGTTGCGGTTGATCACGCGGCGGTAGAGGTCGTTGAGGTCCGAGGTAGCAAAGCGGCCGCCGTCAAGCTGCACCATCGGGCGCAGGTCGGGCGGGATCACCGGCAGCACGGTCAGGATCATCCACTCCGGCCGGTTGCCGCTCTTGAGCAGGCTCTCCACAACGCGCAGGCGCTTGGTCGCCTTCTTGCGGCGCTGCTTGCTGCGCGTGGTGCGAACCTCGTGCCACAGCTCCGCCGAGAGCTTGTTCAGGTCCATGTGCCGCAGAATCTCGAGGAAGGCTTCGGCGCCCATCGCGGCCTTGAAGACCTGCCCGTACTTCTGCTTCAACTCGCGATAGCGCGGCTCGCCCAGGAACTGGAGCACCTGCAGTGACATCAGTTCGTCGCGCGCCTCGGCGTAGGCGGCGTGCAGGCGCTTGATGCGCAGTTCGAGCTTGTCCTGAATATCCTGAATCTCGTCGGCGGCTTCGGACGTGCGCGCATCGACCCGCGCGTCGAGCAGGTCAAGGTCGGCCTGGCGACGCGTCTCGATATCTTCCTGAATCTCGTTCAGGCGCGCTTTCGCCGCTTCCTGAACCGCTTCGAGCAGGTTGTATTCGACCGTCTCGCCCGCTTCGGCGATCAGCACATTGGCCGACTCGAAATACAGCGGGGATTTCAGCACCTGCCCCATCAGGGCGTCGATGCGGTCTTGCAGCATCTGCGCTTCGCTCATCACGATCTCGGACTGCGCAGCCTGCTCGTCGTCGTACTTCTGGTTGACGCGCGCGATCTCGGCCTCGAGGTCGATCAGGTCTTCCTGGCGCTCGCCACGCACTTCGTCCTGCTGCGACTCATATTCGCTGCGCAGCATTTCAATCTGGCGCTCGAGGTCTTCTTCCAGACGCTTGAGGGCCTTCTGGCGCGCATCCTCATCGACGCTGGTGATGACGTGCTGCGCGAAATACAGCACGCGGTCGAGGTTGCGGCGGCTGATGTCGAGCAGAATACCGAGGTAGCTGGGGACGCGCCGCGTGTACCATACGTGGGCCACCGGCGCGGCGAGTTCAATATGACCCAGACGCTCGCGGCGGACCGACGAGCGCGTCACTTCGACGCCACACTTGTCGCAGATGATCCCGCGATAGCGTACGTTCTTATACTTACCACAATAGCACTGAAAGTCGCGCGTGGGGCCAAAGATCGCCTCGCAAAAGAGGCCATCCTTCTCGGGACGCAGACGGCGATAGTTGATCGTCTCGGGCTTGGTAACCTCCCCATACGACCACGACCGGATTTCCTCGGGAGATGCCAAGCTGATACGCAGTGCGCTAAAGTCTTTCGCCTCCAAGGCGTGCCTCCTCTGCGTTTGAGATCGTTCTATCCAACTGGAGTGACGTACTGGTGTAACGGATACAGAATCCCGGATCAGGATCGTGTGTGGAGCTTACCGAGTTCGGCGGAAGCCAAGCACGCGCTTTCCCAGCACACGCAAAAATGGCGCATGAAAGGGTCTTTCAAGCGCTTCGTGAAGGCCAAATTGTCACAAAGCCAGGGATCGCTTGATTCACCACGACATCCCTGCCATCCCCGGCATAATGACCGTACTCCCGTCCCGAGAGCGTGTCCCGCGCTACGCCACATACGGTCATTGTGCTGGGTCTAGCACCACTGGGTCGCGAGTTTGCCGCGCCCTTCGGATGTTCCACCGCCTAGATCGCCAGGATGTAATTTTATCAAATCCCCTCTAAACGTCAAGGCTTATTGCGAATGGGGGAGTAGGGAATTGGGAATAGGGAGTAGGGAAAAAGCAACCGTTAGACAAAGTGATTAGCGCTGCAATGAGCGAATCAGCGCCCGAAGCATCCGGCCGACGATCTCACATTGCTCCAAGCACGACATAGGATTTCCGTCCGAGGTCAGCCCTACGCGATCGGCAAGGAGCAAGTGAGTCTCCAATTCTTTGAGGGATCCCTGGGCAATTTGCAAATAACGGATGTATTCCTTCCGGCTCTCACGGCCGTAACCTTCTGCGATATTGGCCGGGACCGACGTTGCTGCCCGGCGAATCTGGCCGGTCATCCCATACAGTTCTGCAGGCGGAAATCCTTGTGTGAGGTGGTAGACCTGCTCTGCGAGAGTCATCGCTTCCTGCCAGACCCGGAGATCACGGTATGATTGAATGGACGGGTCGTCCACGCTTCCCCCTACTCCCTATTCCCCACTCCCTACTCCCCTACCGCAGCAACCCCGACGGCTGCTCCAGCGCCAGCGTGAGGATGCGCGTCGGGCCGTCCCCCGCGCTGAACACCGCCCGCCGGATCGCCAGCCGGACCGGGAACCCGCCCGCGATCTCCAGCGTCCCCTCGCCCGAGGCGCTCTGCCCGGTCACGCGGTCCACCTCGGAGTCGGTCCGGTCGAACGCCGCCAGCGAATACTCCGAACCTGCGTCGCCGTCATACGTCACGCTTACGCCGCCGAAGTCCGCCCGCACGGCGATCACCTGCACGTCGAGCGACACGCACGCGGCTGGATCATCCGGCAGCCCGGTGCCCAGATAGCGCGCGTCGCCCTCCACGACGATCCAGGGCACGGCCGCCGCGCAGTCCCCGTCCTCGCCGGGGATCGCTTCCAACCGCAAGCCCCACGGCGCAAAGGTCGCCGGGTCGACCGGCTGCGATTCAGTCACCTCCGGCACGTGCGGCAAGGCATCGAACGCCAGCGTCAGCGGACCGTCGCCGGTCACAATCGGGCTGCGGCGGATGTTGTTGAACTCGTCCGGCTCGCGCACTTCGCTGGCCGAGTCGATCCGCACTTCCGCCACAAAGGCGCCCCACCAGCTAAAGATGTGCGGGATGAAGAGCGTGGCAGATTCGCCCGGCGCCAAGCGCTCCACCACGCCGATCGTCGCGGGCTGCGGGTCGAGCACATCTTCGAGGAACGAGTACTGGAACGGCCCCACCGCGCGCTCGCCCACGTTGGTGACCTGCACGATCACGGCGGCTTTTTCGCCCGGATTAGTCCGTTTGGGGAACACCTCGATCCGGTCCACCACCAGATCGGTTTCCGGGTCGACAGGCGGGATGGGTGGACCGTCTCCATTCAGAAGCAGCAGCGCCAGCAACCCCAGCGCCGCCAGCACGATTACGACCGCCGCCGCGATCAGCGTGCGCGGCAAGCGTCGAGACGCTGTCCCGGCCCCTGCAATATCGAACAGCATCCCATCCGCCGCGCGCATGAACAGCACCGGCGTCGCCCACGCGATCCCGCTCGACAGGTGGCTGATCGCCCGCCGCGCCTCGGACACCGCCGCGTCGACTGGCAGCCCTTCCGCCACGGCGCGATACAATTCCTCGGCAAACACGCGCGCCGCGTCGTCCGCAATCAACCATTGCATCGCGACCACCGCCGGAAGGCCCCGCGCCACCAGGCTGCTCGCCAGCCCGGCGAACGGGTCCTGCTCCTGCGCGACGGCGCTCTGGCACGAGTTCAGCACCACCAGCCGGATCGTGTTTTCTTCGCTCAACTCGCGCGCCAGGTCTTCGGCGCGGACCGGCACGCTGCTCCCGTCGCCGAGCGGGTCTTCGAGCGCCAGCACGCCCTGCCCCGTCCCCGGATCGAACATGCTGTGCCCGATGTAGTGGAAGACGTGAAACTCGCGGGAGCGCAACCGCCGCTGAAGCGCGCGCAGCGTTGCCTCTTCGATCCGTTCCAGTTCCAGCAGCCCGCGTGCGCGAAGCTGCTCCGTCGCCGCGAGGACGTTCTGCCACTCCGCCTCGGCGTCCACCGGCGGCAAATCGGACGGGCTGGAGATCATCACAAGAATGCGCAGCGGCGGGCGGAACACCGGCATCGGACGGGTCGCCAGGCGGCGCGGGTGGCGGACCAGCGGCGTCATTCGCGACAGTGCGAGGTAGTCGATCTGGGGATCGCGCAGCAATTCCCAGGGCAGCACGGCGAGATCGCCCGCATTGTCCAGCCCTAGCTTGATCCGCAAGCCCTGAGCGGTGCGCGCGCGGTCCCGGCTGGAGAAGTAGACGGTGTAGATCGGCCCGGCGAACACCGCCTGGAACAGCCGCTCGCCAAACTCGCGCGCCGTTCGAAGCTGCTCCGCCAGCGACACATTCGCCCGCCCGCTGACCACCGCCAGCATCCGCGACAGCTCGTCCGGCGCGAACGGCAGCCTGAACTCGTTGCTGACCTGACCCGCGCCTTCGCCAAGCGGCATGTCGACCACGGTCGCGCGATAGCGGTCACCGCCGAGGTCTTCAATCCGCAGCTCGAAGTCGAGATAGCCCCGCGGAACACTCATCGGATGCCCTTCCGTGCAGCAATCGGGATGATGCAGGATGAACAGCGCGTGGAATCCGGCGACGCCGAATTGCCCCTGCCCACGATTGTACGGGAGCAGGCGTGGTTTTCCAAGCTCTGCCCGCCTGCAAACAAAACTCCCCGCCAACGGATACGCGGGGAGTCAGGACCATCGTGCTACCCGTGCGCACTTGCAATATAGGCGAAGTAGTGAGCGCACTTTACCCCGCATGCAAAGATGCTCCCCTTTTCCCCTCTCTGCGTGCGGAGAGGGGAAAAGGGGCCGGGGTTAAGGGGTGAGGTTTCTCGGCAAGCGCCGCGACTGCTCCACCTTACGACGCCGCCGTGCCGACGCGCGCCGCGAGGTACGCTTCCATGAAGTCGTCGAGGTCGCCGTCGAGCACAGCCTGGGTGTTGCCGCTTTCGTGGCCGGTGCGCGTGTCCTTCACCAACTGGTACGGGTGAAGCACGTACGAGCGGATCGCGTTGCCCCACCCCGCGCTGACGTGCTCGCCCTTCAGCTCGGCGAATTCCTCTTCCTGCTTGCGGCGCTCCAGGTCCAGCAGGCGCATCTTCAGCACCTGCATCGCGCGCTCTTTGTTCTGCGTCTGGCTGCGCTCGTTCTGGCAGCTCACCACCAGGCCGGTCGGCAGGTGCGTGATGCGGACCGCCGTCTCGTTCTTCTGGACGTTCTGCCCGCCCGCGCCGCTGCTGCGGAAGGTGTCGATTTGCAGGTCCTTTTCGTCGATCTCGATGTCGATGTCTTCCTGCACGTCCGGCCACACTTCCACCAGGCAGAACGACGTATGCCGCCGGTTGTTCGAGTCGAACGGGCTCAGCCGCACCAGACGGTGCACCCCCGCCTCAGATTTGAGGTAGCCATACGCGTAATCGCCCTGGATCGCCAGCGTGACGCTCTTGACGCCCGCCTCGTCGCCCGGCATCTGGTCGACCACCTCGACCTTGAAGCCGCGCCGCTCCGCCCAGCGCAGGTACATCCGCAACAGCATCTGCGCCCAGTCCTGCGCGTCGGTGCCCCCCGCCCCGGCGTGGATCGCCAGATACGCGTCTTCGGCGTCGTACTTGCCGCTCAGCTTGGCGAGGAACGACAACCGCTCGACCTCGGCTTCGAGCGCATCGGTTTCGGCGCGAAGCTCGTCCTCGATGGAGTCGTCGTCCAGTTCCGCCAGCTCGATCGCGTCGTTGATGCGCTGCTGCGCGTTCAGCCACCGCGCCGACGACTCTTTCAGACGCGCGAGGCGGCGCATGGTGCGCTGCGCCGCGTCGGAGTCGTCCCAAAAGCCCGGCTGCGCCGACTCTTCTTCCAGCCGCGCAGCCTCTTGCACCTCTGCTGCTACGTCAAAGACGCTCCATAAGCTGCTCAACGGTCGCACGCATTTCGTTCAAACGGCTCAACAGGTCTTCCACGACGCTTACTCCTCATCCGCCCCGTCTTCAAACAGGCTATCGACAAACTTGGCCGGGTTGAAAAACACAAGATCGTAGACGCTCTCACCAATCCCGACGTAGTGAATGGGCAGGCCCAGTTCCTGCTGGATAGCGAACAACATGCCGCCCTTGGC
>CBINGT010000157.1:0-7874 GCA_966250245.1 uncultured Anaerolineae bacterium | reverse complement strand
GGATGGCTCCGAGTGCGACGCGAACGAGCCGGGCGAGTTATTGATTCGCGGGCCGCACGTCACGCCCGGTTATTGGAACAATCCGGAAGCAACGGCGGCCGCGATCCGCGACGGGTGGCTGTACACCGGGGATCTCGCAGTGCGCGATGAAGAAGGCTACTATTCGATTGTCGGGCGGCTGAAAGACATGATCATTTCCGGTGGGGAGAACGTCTATCCCGCCGAGGTCGAGAGCGTGATGTACCGCCACCCCGCGATCAAGGAAGCCGCCCTGATCGGCGTGCCGGATCCGCTGTGGGGCGAGGTCGGGCGCGCGATCGTCGTGCGTGAGCCGGGCGCGCCGCTGGACGAGGCCGGGTTGATCGCCTTCCTGCGCGATCGCATCGCACACTACAAAGTTCCCAAGTCGGTCGTGTTTGTGGACGAGCTGCCAAAGACCGGCGCCGGGAAAATTGACAAGAAAGCCCTGATCGACCGCTACGGGTCGCGTGAAAGTTCGTGAGGAGAGAACGAGGATGCCAACCGCCCAGGTAGGCGACTTGACGATGCATTATCTTGAGCAGGGCCGGGGCGAGCCGGTCGTGCTGATCCACGGCAACACATCCAGCAGCGTGTGGTGGGAGCCGACGCTGGCGCGCCTGGGCGACGACTATCACCTCATCGCGCCAGACCTGCGCGGGCGCGGCGACACCGAAGGGCCGTCCGCCGATTGGACCGTTGAAATGCTGGCGGATGACGTGCGCGGGCTGTTGAAGCACCTGGACATCGGCCCGTCGCACCTGGTCGGGCACTCGCTGGGCGCGAACGTCGCGCTGCAGATCGCGCTCGATCAGCCGGGATGGGTCAAGAGCCTCGTGCTGCTCAATCCCGGCTGGGTGGCGGGCGATATGCCGGCGGAGCTGGCCGATCCGGAGCGGGTCCGGCAGATGGTTGAGAACAAGGACCTGCTCAAGCTGGCGCTGCGCGGCGTGGCGATGCTGCACCCGGTTGACGAGCAGTGGCAGCGGCTGGAAGCGGCCAGCCTCAAGCAGCGCGACGAGGCGAGCCTGCGCGGCCCGCTGGCGCTGAAAGAATGGGTGGTGGCGGACCGGCTGCACGAACTGGCGAGCATTCCGACGCTGGTCGTGCGCGGGGCGCAGGATCAGTATCTGTCCACGCAGGCCGTTTGCCAGGAGATCCTGGACCGGCTGCCGGACGCGCGCTACGTCGAGCTACCGGGCGCAAGCCACTCGCCCAACGTCGAAACGCCCGACGCCTGGGTCGCGTTGCTGCGTGAGCATCTGGCGCGGGTGAGCGCGTGACGACGAACTGCCACGCGATTGCGGGATATTGGTTCGACATCGCAAAACGGGATGAGTTCGATCACAGGCTGATCGCTTTCTAGATCGCACCGACGAAAGGACAATGCCACTCATGAGCGTTCCAACGCTACCCGGGATTACTGCTCTCACGGTGACGACGCCCCGGCTGCGCACGCGGGTGCTGTTCAGCGGGCCGGATGATGGCGAGCCGGTGTTGTTCATTCACGGCAACGCGTCATCCGCCACCTTCTGGGAAGAGACGATGCTCGCCCTGCCGGAAGGGATGCGCGGAATCGCGCCAGACCTGCGCGGGTATGGCGGCGCGGACCCGGCGCAGCGGATCGACGCCACGCGCGGCATGCGCGATTTCAGCGACGACCTGCGCGCGCTGCTGGACGAGCTTGGCATTGAGCGAGCGCACGTCGTTGGTCACTCGATGGGCGGCGCGGTGATCTGGCAGATGATCATGGACTATCCGGAGCGCCTGCGGACGGTCACGCTGGTGGACCCCGGCTCGCCGTACGGGTTTGGCGGCACGAAGGGGCTGGACGGCCAGCCGACGATGCCGGATTTCGCCGGATCGGGCGGTGGCGTGGTGAACCCGGACTTTCCGAAGCTGATGGCTGCCGGAGATCGGGGGACGGACAACCCGCAGGCGTCGCCGCGCGTGGTGATGAACACGTTTTACTGGAAGCCGCCGTTCATCCCGGCGCGCGAGGAAGATTTGCTCTCGTCGCTGCTGTCGGAGCATGTGGGGCCAGAGCAGTATCCGGGCGACTTTGTCCCGTCCGACAACTGGCCGGGAGTTGCGCCGGGTGTGTGGGGGCCGATCAACGCCATGTCGCCCAAGTATCTGCCGGGCATCGAGCCGCTGCTGAGCGCCGACCCGAAGCCGCCGATTCTGTGGGTGCGCGGCGCAGAAGATCAGATCGTGTCTGACCAGTCGCTGTTCGATATGGGCACGCTGGGCAAGCTGGGGTTTGTGCCCGGCTACCCCGGCGAGGATGTTTACCCGCCGCAGCCGATGGTCAGCCAGACGCGCGCGACGCTGGAGAAGTATGCGGCGCGGGGCGGCTGGTTCGTCGAAGAGGTGATCGAAGACGCCGGGCATACCCCGTTCATCGAAAAGCCGGAGCAGTTCAACGCGCTGTTTCACGCGCATTTGCGGCGCGGCGCCTGACGGCACAAAGCCCGTTGTGATGTTGTAGAGCGAGAGAAACGGTTATGCCACGCTACGCGCAGATTATCAGCACCGGGCGCTATCTGCCCGAAAAGGTCCGCACCAATGCCGAGATCGAGGCGATTCTCGGCGAAGAGGTGGACCAATGGCTGATCGACAACGTCGGCATCCGCGAGCGGCGGCTGATCGGCGAGGACGAGGTCACGTCCGACCTGGCGGTGCACGCCGCGCGTCAGGCGTTGGAGCGCGCCAACCTGTCGCCGGAAGACCTCGACCTGATCGTGGTGGCGACCGACACGCCGGACTACGTCTCGCCCGGCACGGCGTCGGTCGTGCAGTACAAGCTCGGCGCGACGAACGCCGGGACGTTCGACGTCAACTGCGCGTGCTCCGCATGGGTGGTCGGCGTGGACATCGCGAGCCGTTACCTGGCGACCGATCCGACTTACGAACATGTGCTGGTCGTCGGCGCGTATGGCATGACGCGCTTCATCGACTGGCACCACAAGAAGACTGCGACGCTGTTCGGCGACGGCGCAGGCGCGGTGGTGCTCGGCGCGGGGGATCGGCCCGGCTTTCTCGGCGCGAACATCAAGTCCGACGGCTCGTTCCACGACTATATGGGCGTGTTCATCGGCGGGACGGTCGAGCCGACCGGCGGCGACGAGACGCGCCGTCAGGTGCTGGAGATCCGCAAGCGGTTCCCGCCGAAGACCAACAACGAGGGCTGGCCGCCGCTGGTGCGCGATCTGATGCGCAAGATCGGGCGCGAGGTGGCGGAGATCGACCGGATTTACTTCACGCAGCTCAACCTGCGGACGATCGAATATGTGATGGACGAGCTGGGCCTGCCGCGAGAGCGAACGCATACCACGATGGACAAGTGGGGCTACACCGGCTCGGCGTGCGTGCCGCTGGCGCTGGACGACGCGATCACGCAGGGGAAGGGGCCGCAGCCCGGCGAGCTGGTCGTGTTCTGCGCGAGTGGCGCGGGGTATACGATGGCCGCCGCCGCATTTGAGTGGACGGCGGAAGGAGACTGAGATGTACATTGGCGACACGCTTGGTCGGCGCGCGATCTACACGCCGGACCGGCTGGCGGTAGTCGATGCGGGCAAGCCCGATCGCCCGCACTACACCTATCGCCAGATGAACGAGCGCGCTAACCGTTTCGCCAACTGGCTGCGCGACGAGGTGGGCGTCCGCAAAGGCGACCGCATCGGGATCATCGCGCATGACGGCGTCGAATTTCTGGACGCGTTCTACGCCTGCGGCAAGCTCGGCGCGATTCTGGCGTGCTACAACTGGCGCATGCACTGGCGCGAGCTGGCGCAGGTCATCGCAGATACCACGCCGAAGCTGCTGATCTTCTCAGACGAGTTCCGCGACAAGATCGAAGCCCTGCTGCCCGAATCGCCGAGCGTGACGCACACGCTCCACATCGAAGGCGAAGGCGTCGCGGGAAGCCAGCGGTTCGAGGACGCGCTGCAATCGGGCGATCCCGTGCCGGTGGTGAACGAGACGATCACCGAGGAAGACATCGTCGCGCTGATCTTCACCGGCGGCACGACCGGCCTGCCCAAAGGCGCGCAGATCAGCCACCGCATGATCGGCTGGAACACGCTCAACACGGTCATTCACGACATCCTGCCCGGCGACACGACGGTCAACGTCTTCCCGATGTTCCATACCGGCGGGCTGCTGGTTTACACCGCGCCGCTGATGATCGTCGGCGGGACGGTGATCCTGGTGCGCCGCTTCGACCCGGAACTGGTGCTGTCGCTGATCGAGGAGTACCGGGCGGACTTCTTCGCGGGCGTGCCGACGATGTACCAGATGCTGACGCAGGCGTCCAACTGGGCGCAGGCGGACCTGAGCAGCCTTCGGTTCTGCACCAGCGGCGGCGCGCCACTGCCCGTGACGTTGGTCGAGCAGTTCGAGCGCGAGAAAGGCGTGCGCTTCAAGCAGGGCTTCGGCATGACGGAGTTTGGCCCCGGCATTTTCGCGCTGGCGCCAGAGGACGCGATCCGCAAGGCGGGCAGCATCGGGCGGCCGAACTTCTTTGTCGATGCGCGCGTGGTGGACGAACACAACCGTCCGCTGCCGCCCAACACGGTCGGCGAGCTGGTGCTCAAAGGCCCGTCGATCTGCTCTGGCTATTTCAACCTGCCGGGTGCGATGGACGAAGTGCTGGACGAGGACGGCTGGTTCCACACCGGGGACCTCGCTCGCTACGACGAGGAATGGTACTTCTACATCGTGGATCGCAAAAAGGATATGTTCATCTCCGGCGGTGAGAACGTCTACCCGGCGGAGATCGAGCAGGCGTTGTACCGGCATCCGGCCGTGCTACAGTGTGCGGTCGTCGGCGTGCCGGACGAGCGCTGGGGCGAGGTGGGCGTCGCGTGCGTGGTGCTGAAGCCCGGCGCGTCGGCCACCGAGGAAGACTTGCTCGCGCACCTGCAAGGCTGTCTCGCGCGTTACAAAGTGCCCAAGTCGGTTGTCTTTCTCGACGCGCTGCCGATCTCGGCGGCGGGCAAGATCCTCAAGCGGGAACTGCGCGAGCGGCTGGTAGCGAAACAATAACCCGGTCGATGCATGGAGCCCGTTCGCTGAACGGACGGAGGAGGCAGACGCTCGAAACACGCTGGTCGGAATTCGCTGTTGCACATGGCATGTCCCTTTCGTGGAAATGATGTGCTTAAAAGGAGTTTCTCATGCGTAAATGGTCGTTTTTGACCCTTGTTCTGGTGATGGCGCTGGCGCTGCCGGTCTTCGGCCAGCCAGTGCAGGCGCAGGATGATGGCGAGCCGCTGAAGATCGGTCTGCTGACCGACCTGACCGGCGCGCTGCAGATCTACGGCGTCGAGCTGAACAATGGCTTCATGCTCGGCCTGGAGTATGCGACCGGCGGCACGATGGAAGTTGCGGGGCGCCCGATTGAAGTGATCGTGCGCGACTACGCCAACGACGCGGACCTCGCCGCCACGCAGACGCGCGAGCTGCTCGAAGTCGAGGGTGTGGAAGTGCTGGTCGGCGCGCCGAGCTCCCTGGTGACGCAGGGCCTGGTGAGCATCGCCGCTGAGTATGACGTGATCCTGATGGCCGGTCCGGCTGCCGCCAAGAACCTGACTGGCGAATTGTTTGAGCCGACAACCTTCCGCGCCTGCCGCAACTCGTGGCACGATGCGAAGGTCCTCGCCCCGTACTGGGCCGAGGCGGTGGGCGACACGTTCATCCAGCTTGCCGCAGACTACGCCTTTGGCCGTGAAGAAGCCGAAGCGTTTGAGTACTACCTGATCCAGGAAGGCGTGCAGCCCGTCAGCGAGACGATCTACGCGCCCGCCGATACGACCGACTTCACGCCCTATCTGCAGCAGATCCTCGACTCCGGCGCGGACGGCGTGATCTACATCTGGGCCGGAGCGACGACGATCCCGCTGGTGCAGCAGATCCAGGAAATGGGCGTCACCGACGCGATGCCCGCGCTGGCGTTCTTCAACTCGAACGAGCTCCAGCTTGCCTTCGCCGACGCGACGATCATCCCCAGCGACGGCTTCATCGTCTACCACTACACCCTGCCGGACAACGAAGTGAACGACTGGCTGGTGGAGCGGCACAAGGAAGTCTACAACGACGTGCCGGACCTGTTCACCGAATGCGGGTTCGCCAACGCGCAGGCGCTGGTTCTGGGCCTGGAAGCCTCTGGTGGCTCGACCTTCACCGAAGATCTGATCCCCGCGCTAGAGAACATCGGCTCGTGGGAAGGCCCGAAGGGCACCTACACCATGCGGCCTGAGGACCACTCGGCGCTGATGCCGATGTACGCGGTCCGCATCACGAACCTGGACGATCCAGAGTTCCGCTTCTACGAACTGCTGGCCGAGATCGAGATCGACGAAATTCCGTGCGAGGCGGGCGCGGATCGCAGCAGCGAAACGCTGGACTGCACGCCGCTGGCCGAGCGCGAAGCCGCCGAGTAAGCCGGGCTGCGGCTGAAACGGCATCCGACCGTCTAACGTGGGGGTGTGCTGCGGCGCACCCCCCGGTCGAAACGAGCACACGATGTCTCAAGAACGCATCATCCTGGAAGGGCGCGGCCTGCGGAAAGAGTTCGGCGGGCTGGTCGCGGTGAACGATGTCGACCTGCGCGTGCGCAGCGGCGATCTGCACGCGATCATCGGCCCGAACGGCGCCGGGAAGACGACGCTCTTTAACCTGCTGACCGGCACGCTGAAGCCGACGCGGGGCACGGTGGTTTTCAAGGGGCAGGATATCACGTCCGTTCCGCTGCACCGCCGTGTGCACCTGGGGATCGGGCGCTCCTTCCAGATCACCAACATCTTCCCGAACCTGACGGTGCTGGAAAACGTCCGGCTGGCGGCGCAGGCGCTGGGGCACGATAGCCTCAAGTTCTGGATGAACTTCCGCCGCTATCACCGCTACATCGCCACCGCTATGGACGCGCTGGCCGAGGTCGGACTGGCGAACAAGGCCGCGATGCTCGCCGGGACGCTGCCGCATGGCGACCAGCGCAAGCTTGAGCTGGCGATCCTGCTGGCATCCGACCCGGAGCTTCTGTTGCTCGACGAGCCGACCGCTGGCATGGCGACCGAGCAGGTCCCCGCGCTGATGGAGACAATCCAGCGGATCCAGCGCAGCACGCACAAGACGATCATGCTGGTCGAGCACAACATGAACGTCGTGATGAACGTCTCCGACCGGATCACGGTGATGCATCAGGGCGCAGTGCTGGCTGAGGGCACGCCCGCCGAGATCGCGCGGAACGAGACGGTTCAGCGCGCGTACCTGGGCGAGCTGTACGGGGATTTCGCGTCGGTGGTGAAGGGCAGCACCCCGCACGGCGGCCAGGAGAGCGTTCAATGAGCAACGGCGCGTCGTCACCCCCGATCCTCGAGGTCGAGGGGATTCACACGTTTATCGGAGAGTTCCACATTCTCCAGGGCGTGACGGTTGAGGTGCCGCGCGGCAGCATTACCGTGTTGCTGGGGCGCAACGGCGCGGGCAAGACGACCACGCTCCGCAGCATTATGGGCCTGAACGCGCCCCGTACCGGCGAGATTCGCTTCAACGGGCAGCGGCTCAACGGCCTGCGCGCGCACCAGATCGCCCAGCGCGGGATCGGCTACGTGCCGGAGAAACGGATCATCTTCCGCGATCTGACCGTCGCGCAGAACCTGCAAATCGCCGAGCGCCAGAAGGGCGACCTGGAGCGCAAAGCGGACCTGATCTTCGGGTTGTTCCCCGATCTCAAGCGGCTGATCGACCTGCCGGGCGGGCATCTCTCCGGCGGGCAACAGCAGATGCTGGCGATCGCGCGGGCGCTGGTGCCCGACAACACGCTGCTGCTGATCGACGAGCCGAGCGAAGGG
>CBINGT010000156.1:0-7885 GCA_966250245.1 uncultured Anaerolineae bacterium | reverse complement strand
GTCGCGATAGCTGAGCCACCAGTTCGTCCAGTGGCAGAGCGGGGCGTAGGCTTCGGCGAGGCGCTCCTGGCCGAGCGCGGTGTTCCGTTCGAGCAGCCGTCGTAGCGCCCAGCCGTGGATGGGTGGCTTCACGAAGTTCCACACGCTTTCGACGTCGTTGATATAGTCGGGCAGCGCGCCGAACTCGTCCTGCGCGTCGAACATGACCATGAACTGATCCCACGCCAGCGCGGGATTCTTCTCGGCTAACGCAAGCGCATTGAAGCAGTGGTCCCAGCTCCAGATGTTGTCCATCCAGTTCTTTGACATGTACATCGCGGGCCGGTGCAGCAGCCCGGCGGGCGCGACCACGCACGACCAGTTTACATAGGCGGCATTGCGGCGCGCCTCGGTGAGATCGTCCGGCACGAAGACCTGCTCAGCTTCCCACTGCGCGAACTGGCTCTCAACCGCATGCACGCACGCGTCAAACGGCTCGGCATAGGTGCGCGGCTCCCAGCTTGAGCGGTATTCCTCGATGGCTCACTCAAACTCGTTTTCAGCATCGGGCGCGAAGTCGATCTGCACGTAGCGGTTGGCAAGTCCTTCCCACGGCGCGTCGACGGCCAGCTTCCCTCGCAGCGAGGTCAGCATGTACTGGCGGAAGGCTCCCCGAATGTTGACGGACCAGCAGTTTTCTCCGGCCTGTGTAACTGTGTCGTAGACCCACCCTTCGCGCGTGGGCATTGGCTGGCGTGTCAGCCGGAGCCCGACGCCCTTGCCGCGCACGCGGATCACCTTGGGATCGGCGATGCAGATCTCGACGGTGCCCTTCGGCGTGACGAGGCGCAACAAGGCGGGAGACGCTTCCTCGGTGAAGGGAATGGGCGCGCTGCCGTCTGTGACCTCAACGCGAAAGAGGACGCGATGGGCGACGCCGCCATGCACCGTCCGGAGATACAATCCTGCTTCTAAGTCTGCATCGGCTGCCAGATGGGAAAACGCCAGATACGAGCCATAGCGGCTAAAGGGAATACGTCGGAGATCGAAGCCCATCATATCCTCACAGACCAACCGCGCCCGCGCGCGGGATGCAAATAGCTAAGGCGACCTTTGCTAAAATTCTCGGGAGGAGCGGCGAGTGGTGCGCCGCTGCTCCCCATGGATGCCGGAGCAGCCCTGGAGAGCAGCGACCTCACTTGCGCTTGAGGGGGACGGGCCAGGGCACAGACGCGAAACTGACACCCTGACCGCCCCCCTTGCTCTAGTTGGAATTACTCACCCAGCAGCGCTGCGATCTGCGGTGCCGCGTTGGAGATTGCTTCCTCCACGGACGCCTGACCGGTCAGCGCTTCCTGCAGCATCAGTTGGACGATTTCAGAGACTTCCGGCCAGTTGGGCAGTGGACCGCGCGCGCGGGCGTACTGCATCTGGTCGAGGAAGACAGCCATGTTGGGGTCTTCGGTCCAGAAGGTGGTCTGCTCTTCAGGCAGGTCGCGCGAAGGCAGGAAACCCAGCCCGGCGTACCAGTCCACGATGTTCTCAGGGGCCTGCGTGAAGGTGATGAAGTCCCACGCGCAGTCCTGGACGTCGCTATTGGCGAAGATCGAGAAGTTCTCGCCGCCGAGGCCGTTGGCAGGCTGGCCGTCCTCAGGATAGGGGATGGGCGCAACGGTGTATTCGAGGTCCGGCGCTTCGGCTTCGAGGCTGTTGATCACCCACGGGCCGTTGATCATCATCGCGGCGTTCCCGGCCATGAATTGCCCGGGGATGTCGCCAAAGCCGTAGTTCACGACCTCGGGCGACAGATAGCCGTTTTCGACCAGATCGACGTACAGTTGCAGCGCGGCGCGGCCGCCTTCGCTGTCCAGGCTGTCGATGTCTTCGCCGGTCTGCTGCACGAACGGCAGCCACATGAAGGTCGCCGTCTCGTTGCGCTCGCCGAGGACCGTGATGCCATACTGGTTCTTGTCAGGGTTGGTCAGCGCGGCGGCCCATTCCATGAGGTCGTCCCAGGTCTTGGGCGGGTTGGTGACGTCCAGCCCGGCTTCTTCCGCCAGCGCATTGTTGATGAACAGGGCCAGCGTGTTGCTGCCGACCGGCACGCCGTAGTTGTGCCCGTCCCACATGGTCGACGACCAGGGGCCATCATAGTAGGCGTCGCCCTCGCCCCATTCCGCGATACGATCATCCAGCTCCGCCAGTACGCCCTGCGCGGCGAACATGGCAAAGTCCGGGTTGTCGATCACGGCGATGTCGGGCGTGTTCCCGGCGAGGATCGCGGTCGAAAGCTCGCGCTTGAAGTCAGCGGTCGGGATCGAGCGGATGGTGAGCGAGCACTCATCCTGGCTTTCTTCCCACAGTTCTTTGAACTTCTGGACGGTCTCGGCGTTGGTGCCGGTGTCGCCCCAATAGTGCCAGATCACGACTTCCTGGCGGCCATCCTGCGCGCTGGCGACGGAGATTCCGCCCGCGACCAGCAGCGTAACGATTAGAAACAGACTGAGCAAACGTGATTTCATGGTACCCCTTATCCTTTTTCTTTTTTATGAGCGAGAGTCAACCAATCGAATCTCGTGAGATGCGGAATGGATGTAGCTGAATGGGCTGCACTCCTTTCTCTTTACGCTATTTCACAGAGCCAGTGGTGAGGCCGGTGACGAAGTAGCGTTGCAAGGCCAGGATGACGATCACTACTGGGACTGCGATGATGGTGGAAAAGGCCATAACGCCTTCCCACCGGATGCGGTAGTAGCCGATGAAGTTGTAGACCCCCAGCGCCAGGGGATGCAGCGTCTCGTCTTGCAGGAACGACAGCGAAAAGACGAAGTCTCCCCAGCCGACGAGAAATGCGAAAAGCGTCACGGCGATCAGGTTCGGGCGGACCATCGGCACAATGACCCGGCGTAGCGCGCCGAGGCGCGTTGTCCCGTCGATCAGCGCCGCTTCTTCGAGATCGCGCGGGACCTGCAAGAAGCCGGTGCGCAGGATCAGGATGCAGAAGGGCAACGTCAGCGCGGCATCCGCGACGATCACAGAGGTGTAGTTGTTCGTGAAGTGCAGCTCGCGGAAGAACACGAACATCGGGATGACGAGCAGCACTTCCGGCAGCATCTGCGTGACGAGCAGCAGCATCATGAAGATGTTGGAGCCGCGCAGCCGGAACCGCGCCAGCCCGTACGCCGCCGGAATCGCGAACAGCATTGTCAGAACCATCGTGCCCGCGCCGATGATCAGCGAGTTCTTCATGTAGCGCAGGCCGTCGATCGGGATCTGTGTGCCCTCTGGCGGAGAGCCGAACATCTCTTTGTAGATTTCGATGTTGATGCTGCGCGGCAGGATCAGCGGCGGATCGCGCATGATGTCGGCCGGAGCTTTGATGGAAGTGGACACCATCCAGAAGAGCGGGAAGATGTAGACGACGGTGGCGACCAGCGCGACCGTGAACAGGACGGTCTTGGTCACCCGCTTCCGGGTGCGCTCAGTGCTGTACAGTCGAATCCGCTCGACAGCCATCACATTCCCTCTTCATTCGTCGTGCGGACGTAGAACACGGCCACCACCAGCAGAATGCAGAGCATAATCACGCTGATCGCGGCGCCTTCGCCGAAGTTGAAGCGGATAAAGGACTCGCGATAGGCGAGCGTGGGCAGCACTTCGGTCGCGTTCACCGGGCCGCCGCCCGTCATGACCCAGATCACGTCAAACACGCGCAGGGTGTAGATGAAGCCAAGCATCAGCGTGGCGAGGATCGTGGGCTTCATCAGCGGCAGCGTCATGTGCCGGAGCTTTTGCCAGCGGTTCGCGCCGTCAACGGTGGCCGCCTCGTAAATGTCTTCCGGCAGCCCGGTCAGCCCGCTGGCGAGCAGGATCACGTTGAAGGGGATGCCGAGCCAGATATTGGTGAGGATGATCGTCAGCAGAGCGTAATCCTGATTAAGCAGCCAGCGCACCGGCTCGTTGATCACGCCGATCTTCTCGAGGAAGAAGTTGATGAAGCCGAAGTCGTAGTTGAACAGCCACAGGAAGATCGTCCCGCTCACGATCGGCGGGATGCGCCAGCCGGAAAGCAGCAGCCCGCGAAAGATATGCCGCAGCGGGAACGCTTCGTTCAGGATGATCGCAAGCGTCAGCCCGATGATGAACTGGAAAAACACCGAAGCGACGGTGAAAATGAGCGAGTTTTTGAACGCAATCGGGAAGGCCGGGTCGTCGAGCACATTGCGGAAATTCTCCAGCCCGATGAAGGGCCGCTCCCCCCGCGACAGCGTGCCGAGCGTCACTTCCTGAAACGCCATCCGGATGGTGTCAAAGAGCGGGTAACCGATGGTGATCAGGAGAAAAATGGCGGCCGGGAGCAGGAACAGATAGCCTGCGCGCTCTCCACGAAAAACCGTTTTCAGCAAGTCCCTCGCCGCGCTCCGGCTTCGGGATGGGGCGAGCCGATCAGCTTGTTGCATGGTCCTGTTTCCCCTTTTTCGTGCGGGGATGAGTGGTCGTTTCGCGCACGATAAGATCGAACGGCAGGAACACTTGCTCCGGGGCGAAATCGTCGGTCTGCAACATTCGAAGCAGAATCTTCGCCGCTCGATAGCCGCGCGTGAAGTTCTGCGAGTCGAAGCCGGTCAGCGCAGGGACGAGCAGTCCGGCGCTGGTCTCGCCTGCGATCCCCACGATCGACAGGTCATCCGGAATCTGAAGGCCGCGCTCGAACGCCGCGCGGTAGACGCCGCCGAGCGTTGCCGCGTAGGAGACCACCAGCCCGGTCAGTTCGGGGATCTCGTCCAGCAGTTCAATGAACCCCTGGTACATCCCCTCGGCCGAGTAGGGGACTTCACGCACCCCCGCCGTAATGCTCAGCTCCTGGCGCGCCTTCTCAAAAGCGCGCATGCACTGCACGGGCGCCGTGTTGCCTTCGTGTCGCCAGCGAGCAGGGAAGGTTAAGAGGCCGATGTGTTCGTGGCCCAGCTCTACAAGGTGCTCGAAAGCGGTGAAGATCGCCGTCTCGTAATCGATGTCGACAAAGCTGAGACCCGTGTTGTCCTCGCAGCTTCCAATCAGCACGAAGGGATAGTCGCTCTCGCGCAGCAGGTCGACCCGCCAATCGTGTAGGCGAACCTGCATCAGAATCAGCCCGTCGGTCTGCCGCCCGCGATACAGGTTGAGCAGACTCTGCTCGGTCATCGGCGCGGTGATGAGGTTGAAGAAGTATTCCTCTTCGGTCGCCGCGCGCGCTGCGCCGGTCAGGAATTCCAGCTCGATCTGCGTGCTGACGTCGTCCCACGGGTACAGCATTGTGATCGTCCGGGTTTTCCCCGAACGCAGGCGCTGCGCTTGCGTGTGAGGCGTGTAGTTCAGTTCTTCGGCAGCCTTCCAGATCCGCTCGCGCGTTTCCTCAGGGATCGAGACGGTGGTGTTGTTGCTGAGGACGTAGGAGACGGTAGTGCGGGAAACGCCCGCCAGCTTGGCAACGTCTGCCTGAGTAGGTGAAGAATGCCGTCTTTTGCTCGGCATAAAATCCCTTCCAAAATTTCTAGTGACACGTGTCACTGTCACGTGTCACTAGCATAGCACGAATCGAAACGCCGGGTCAAGAGTGTCGTTCCGAATTTCACGATCCGCCGCCGAAGTCTGGCAATGGGCAAGTTCGAAATTGAGTGTGATGCGTTCATTTTGAAATAAATAGGGTGTACAATTGTGTTCGAAAATAGCATATAGAAGACATAAGACCGGGGTTTTCGTAGTCTCGTTCGTGAAGTAACCCGACAAAGGGGAGGCATCTATGGCTGCATTGCCGATGATCACGACGGGCAAGGATAGTAGTGTCTGGTACATTGACACCCAGGAGCGCATCTGGCGCTGGGTCGTCCAGGGGTGGGTTCAGCCGAACCCAACGGATCGAGCAGTTTACATCTCAGCCGGAAATGTCAATAACGTCTGGGCGACCAACCGTGAGGATCGCGTCTTCCGCTACGACGGTGTTTCCTGGAAGCAGCCCGATCCGTATGCGCGTCTGGTCTGCGTGTCGGCCGCTGACGACGGCTCTGTCTGGGGCGTTAACCGTCAGGGCGCAGTCTACCGTCTGGAAAACTCCGGTTCCAAGTGGGTCGAGCCGGTCCCGTCCTTCCGCGCGGCGCAGGTTTCGGCGGGCAGCGCTTCGAACGTGTGGGCCGTCAACAACGAGGGCCGTATCTTCAAGTGGACTGGCTCCGGCTGGAACGAGCCGCGCTCCACAGACCGCGCCACGGTGATCTCCGCTGGGGCAGACGGCACGGTCTGGTGCGTGAATCCCCAGCAGCGGCTTTTCCGGCGCGAAGGGGACAACTGGGTCGAGCCGGATCCCAACTCGCGGGCGGTGCGCGTCTCGTGCGGTGATGCGGACGATGTGTGGTGCATCAACCAGCAGGACAGCGCATACCGTCTGATCAACAACAAGTGGGTCGAAATGCCCTTGCCGTTCCCCCGGTTGGAGTATCGTCTGCATACCGTCGCGCAGGGCGAGAGCCTGTCTGCCATCGCGCAGAAGTACGCTACAACCATGTGGTCGATTATTAGCGCCAACCCGCAGTATCCGTCGCTGAAGTGGAATCCCGACTATATTCAGGTGGGGTGGGTTCTGCGCATCCCGACCTAACGACCACGCGATCCCTGTTGGCGAAATGCATGAGGGCGAGTGGGTTCCGCTGGATGGCGCTCACTCGCCCGTGTTGTGTTCGCAACCACGACCGGGGAAGGCGTTTCACTCCAGGCGGCGTGTGCTCTCGCGGACGATCAATTCCGGCAGCAGTACGTGCTGGTGCGGCTCGGTCTCGGGATTCTCGATCTGCTCAAACAAAAACTGGAAGGTGAGCCGGCTCTGGAGTTTCGCGTTATGATGCATGTGACCAGTAACACAAATCGCATAATCAAATGCAGTTTACGTGCATCCGAACCTCTTTGTTTGGGGAAAAGTGAGATCAGCCAATGACCGAGCACACGCCCTGGCCAATCCGAATGGCCGATTCGATCATGCGCGAGCACCCGATTCTGGCGACCAAGTGGGCTTACGAGTGGGGAGTCGTGCTCAAGGGCATCGAGCAACTCTGGCAGCGCACGGGCCAACGCGCTTATTTTGATTACATCAAGCGCAACATCGACATGTTTGTCGAGCCGGACGGCACTATCCGTACCTACAGTCTTGAGGAATACAACCTCGACCAGATCAACACGGGCAAGCTGCTATTCGGGCTGTGGGATGAGACGTGCGACGAGCGCTACCGGCAGGCGGCGCTGCGGCTCCGCGACCAGCTCCGGACGCATCCGCGCACCAGCGAGCAGGGGTTCTGGCACAAGAATATCTATCCGCACCAGATGTGGCTTGACGGTATCTACATGCAGGGGCCGTTCTATGCCGAGTTTGCGCGGCGCTTCGACGAACCGGCTGCCTTCGACGACGTTGCTCGCCAGATCATTTTGGTGGAGCGGCACACACGCGACCCTGAAACCGGGCTGCTATATCACGGCTGGGACGAGAGCCGCCAGCAGGCGTGGGCTGATCCCGAAACCGGGTGCTCGCCGCACTTCTGGGGGCGCGCCATTGGCTGGTTCGTGATGGCGATCCCGGATGTGCTCGATCACCTGCCCCACGATCACCCGCAGCGTGACACGATCCTCGATATTTTCCGCCGCACCATCGACGCAGTGATCCGGGTCCAGGATCCGGCGACCGGGCTGTGGTACCAGATCCTCGACCAGCCCGACCGTCCCGGAAACTATCTGGAAACGTCGGCGTCGTGCATGTTCATCTACGGCATCGCCAAGGGCGTCGCCAACGGCTATCTTCCCGCGCACTACCGCGACATCGCCGCGCGAGCCTATGAGGGCGTCGTCAGCAACTTTGTCGAAGTAGACGCGCAGGGCGTGGTGA
>CBINGT010000155.1:0-7887 GCA_966250245.1 uncultured Anaerolineae bacterium | reverse complement strand
CCACAGGTGGAGCGTGCTCGGGTGGCCGTGGCGGATGGATTTCTCGCGGGCGCTGGCAGCGTTAATCGCTTCGAGCGGCAGCGCGACTTCGATCAGCTTTTTGCGCATACTTGGATTTCCCATGTTAAGAAACTTCCAATATACTGGGCGTTACCATAGCTTGATTAGCCGAGGTGTGCAATGTCCCAGAACTCGCCGCGTCCAATGCCCCCTTATGTAAGCAGCCCATCGTTTGCAGCAATTGCCGAGGCGCTTGGCACTGACACTCAACAGACGGTCGAGTTTATCGAGGCGGTGCGCAAAATCTCTGGGCGTGGCAAGCTGAAAGAAATCCTCGCTTGCATTCAGACCTACAAATTCCGCACCCCGGACTTAGTGGCAGCAAGGCTCCGCGAGCCCCACAGAGACAACCAGCGCCCGAGGCGGAGACGGAAAAAGCGTTCTGGTCCGACCCCGAAAATACCACGGCCTATGTATCAACCGCGCCCCGAACCGCGCTACGTCTGGAATCCCGAATCACGTAAGTTCGAACCGCGGGGACTCCCGGATCCGGACGATCTGCACTGGTAGCAATCAGAGCGGCTCCTCACTCATATCCAACAACTCGCGCAGGTCGACGTTCACGCTGGCAATCGGGAACTCCGGTTCGCGGGTGAAGGCGCGGCGCACGTAGCGCGGCGGATGCGGCGTGCCGTCGCCATCGATTTCCACCAGCGCCAGGATGCCGGTGTCGGGGCGGTTGCAGAGCGCGCGGATTTCATTATAGGTCACGGTGACGGTTTCTGCTTCCTCACGCCGCCCCTTGACCTCGATGAAGCGGAGTTGCCCGGTCCGCCCGTCGCGGCTCTCGATGTCGTAGCCCAGGTTGTCGGCGCTCACGTCGCGCGGCGCGTTCCCCAGCGCGATCTCTGCTTCCATCACGGCGCGCATGGCGATCTGCTCGGTGATGCGCCGGTCGCGGATGTCCGCCGGAACGTTCCCGGCCCACAGCAACCCCGCCGGGACGATCAGCGCGCCGCCCACGATCACCGGCGGCGAGGCGGAAATCTGCCGCTCCAATTCGAGCTCTTCCATGCGCCGCTGGAGCCTTGCGGCCAGCTCGTCGGCCCGCTGCTGCGCGCGCTGGGAGTTCATGCGCGCGTTGGGCTTGCCCGCCTTTTCCTCAAGGCGGAGTTGGTGCGCCCGGAAGTCCCAGTAGTTGATTTCCTTCGTCAGCCGTTCTTTGACGGCGGCCATGGTTTTGTTGATGAGTTCCTCGCGCCGCTCGCGCACCCGCGCCAAGTGCCGGGGGACCAACGCCTCAATTGCGTAGCTGCTGGCGACATGCTCCAGGTGCTCGCCGCTCAGCCACTCAGCTTCGAGGTGCGGCTGCACCTGCGCGATTTCGTCGGCTGTTGCCGCCCGGTAGTCGAGATAGGGCGCGCTCCCCGCGTTGCGCACACGGCCCTGCGCGTCGATCTCGACGAAATGCACTTCCTGCGAGATCACCCGCCGGTCGCCGCTGCGCGTAGTCTGCGCGTCGTGGATGCTCTGCTCCAGGTAGAACAGGGCGCGGATGTCCGTGCCGGGGTCGGTGGGGTCAACCAGCACCGCGCCGCGTTTGAGGATGTCACGGTGGCGTTCGAGGATCAGGTCGATGGTCGCATCCAGCAGGGGATGTCCGGGCGAGACGAACTCCGCCAGCGGCTTGCCCGGCACGCTGATCAGCGGCTTGTCAAAGCAGATGCGCTCGTACTTGCTCAACACCGTTGCGCTGCCGCCCATCATCCGGCTGCGGTTGCGGATGGCGGCGGGTACGTGGCGGATCTCGAAGCGGCCCGGCTCGCGCTCGCGGATCGTGCCGCCCAGGTGCTCGAACGCCTGCAGGAAGAACGATTGCACATAATGTGGCTGCAGGCGACGCGCGGCAGCGCGCTCCATGTCCTCGCGGATGTGGATGATGTCGCGGACGTCCATGCTGTCGGTCGCCAGCGAGCGTGATTCAATCAGTTCGCGCACGTGCTCCCGGTCGACGGCATTGTCCACCGCCTGTTCCAGTCTGGCGCGCACGTCGGGCCGCTCGCCATACCGCACCGCTTCAACCAGCAGCTTGCGGAGCGGGGTCTCAGTGAACAGGTGGCCCAGCACGTCGAAAACCTGCCCGTTGAGCGCCGCCCGTTCGACTTCGAGCTTGTCCAGCAGCCGCCGGTAGACGTAGCCTTCGCGCGTCTCGCCTGCCACCAGGTTCCACAGATGGCAGACCTCGGTTTGACCGATACGGTGGATGCGCCCGAAGCGCTGCTCCAGGCGGTTCTGATTCCACGGCAGGTCGTAGTTGACCATCAGGTGCGCGCTCTGCATGTTGATACCTTCGCCTGCCGCGTCGGTGGCGATCAGCACGGTGACATCGGGATCGTTGCGGAAGCGGTCCTCGGCGCTGCGTCGTTCGTCACGCGTCATGCCGCCGTGGATGGTAACGATAGCGTTCTCACGGCCCAGGAGCGTGCTCACACGCTGCCAGAGGTAGTTGAGCGTGTCGCGGTGTTCGGTGAAGATCACCAGCTTGTTGCGTCCGTTTCCGCCGACGATCTCTTCGTTGGTCTGCATCAGGCTGGAGAGTTCTTCCCACTTGCGGTCCTGACCGCTGTTCCGCACGCGAAAGGCCATGGCTTCCAGCTCGCGGAGACGCTGGATTTCGAGCTCCAACTCGGCGATCGTCCTGGCGGCAGTGGCGCTGTCCACGACGGCTGCTTCGACGGATTCCACCTCATCCGCCGGGGCGTCGTCCAGGTCTTCGAGATAGTCCTCGCTGAAAGCCGCCATGTCATCTTCAACCAGGGCATCCATACCCCGTTTGAGCAGCTTCTCTTCACGGACCCGTTGTTCGAGCCGCTCGCGCCGCCGCTTGAGCGACTGGTAGATCGCTTCAGGGGACGAGGCTAACCGGCGCTGGAGAATGGTCAGCGCGAAACCGACCGTGCCCTTGCGGCCAGAGTTTTCGAGCTGGTCCGCGCGGTTGAACTCCTGGCGGACGTATTCGGTCACGGCATGATAGAGCTGCGCCTCGGCATCGGAGAGCTGGTAATCGACCGTGTAGGCGCGGCGTTCGGGGAACAGCGGCTTGCCATCGAACTTCAGCAGCTTTTCTTTGACCATGCGGCGCATCAGGTCGGACACATCGACGGTGTGCACGCCATCGCGGAAGCGCCCCTCAAACCGGTCTGCGTCCAACAGCGCCAGGAATAGCTGGAAGTCTTCCTCTTTTCCGTTGTGCGGCGTGGCGGTCATCAGCAGGAAGTGGCGTGTGATGCTGCTCAGCAGGCGCCCGAGCTTGTACCGCATCGTCTCTTTGCGCTCGTTGCCGAAGAACGACGCCGACAGCTTGTGCGCCTCGTCGCAGATGATCAGGTCCCAATCGGTGACGCGCAGCTTCTCTTTCCAGTCCTCGTTCCGGCTGACCTGATCCAGTCGCATGATGAGCAGGTCGCGTTCAGCGAAGGGGTTGCCGGTGCGGGCGGCTTCCATCATGTCGCGCGTCAGAAGCTCGAAGGGGAGCTGGAACTTGGCCCACATCTCGTCCTGCCACTGCTCACCCAGATTGCCCGGCACGCAGATCAGGCAGCGCCGCACATCTCCACGGATGTAGAGCTCTTTGATCAGCAGCCCCGCCATGACAGTTTTGCCTGCGCCCGGATCGTCGGCCAGCAAGAAGCGCAGCGGCTGGCGCGTCAGCATGTCCCCGTAGACGGCCGTGATCTGGTGGGGCAGTGGTTCAATCAGCGAGGTGTGGACCGCGAGCAGGGGGTCGAAGAGGTGCGCCAGATGGATGCGATACGCTTCGGAAACCAGGCGGAGCAGATTGCCATCCCCGGAAAAGCTCCAGGCTCTGCCGCCCCTGACAAGGGCGAGTGCTGGCTCATCGTCGCGATACAGGAGCTTCGTGGCCGGGCGGCCATCTGCTCGTTTGTACACGAGTTCAACGGCGATTGTCCCGTGCCATTGGACATCCACGACGGTGACAGGCTGGTTCGGCTCGACGCCTTTCACCTGCGCGCCGCGCTTGAGTTCCTCTAATTTCATCCCGCTTCGTCCTGTTGCCCCCGGTGGTTTCGGTCATGATAACACAAGCGACCGGATCGGGTGAAACGGCGCGAAAAGCGAATGTCTCAATGTCACTGCTTGGTGAGTGGCGCGCAACACCATGAAGTATCTCAACGCGCCAAAAAGCCCTGACTGCCAAGCCAGGGCTTCGAGTGGGTATTTGCTCTGTGACAGAACGCCGTTGCGGCTTCAAGTCCGCCATCATCGCAGGTAACTCGGCGTGCGCGGCCCGCCTATTTGGTTGGACTGTGCTCTATCTGCGCATAGCGCGCAATCAAATACTTCGCGTGAGACCACAGCAACGGGCGCGCGATCGGGCCGCGCTCGGCAACCCACGGCGCGTAATACTCCGGCGCGAGCATCGGCGGGGTCACCTGTTCCGGCAGGTTGCCGTCGGCATCGGCTTGGCGCTCAGCCCACGCTAGCAGCGCAGTGCTTCGGTCGGGCAGACCCCGCTCGGCGTAGTACCACGCCAGCCACAGCGCCAGCAGCACCCATGCCCCGCCACCATAGTACACATCGCCCAGGTAGCGATGCACGCCGCTACCCGGTGCATGAAGTTCGCGTTCGATACGGGCGATCGTGCGCTCCATGATCGGGTCATCCGGCGATAACAAGCCGAACGGTACTGCGGCGGCGATCAGATTCGCGTCGACCTCGTCACTGCCCACCCATTTCGCTAGTTCCCCGCCAGAGGTGAGGCCACGCTCTCGCACAAAGGCGCGGATCGCCTCGGTGGTCGCGGTGAAATCTAGCGAGGGGATCAGCCGCTCCGCCGCCTGCAAGCCACCGTAGATCGCCGCCAGTGTGCTGATGTGGATCTGAGAGGGGTGCTCTTCCCAGCAGTCGTAGCAAGGGGACTGCCACAGCGCGGCAAGATAGCGCGACACGAGCTCCACTGCATGCGCCCACTCGCGGGGCAGGGGACGCAGGCGGAAGCGCGCGACGAACTCTGCTAACGACCACAGCCACGCACCCGGCCCATCGAGTTGAAACTCCGGCCAGCCGTCCGGCCCTGCCTCACCCGCCGCGTCATAGCGCGCGTTGAGCGTGTCGCGCAGATCGAACGGCTCGCCACATTCAGCTTGCGTGATACATCGTTCCAAGCCTTCAGCACGGCGCAGGATGACGCGCACGCACCAGTCGTGAAAGCTCTGCGCGCTCTCCCATTGGGCGGCCATGCTTCCGTTGTGGGCAATTGGCGCTGCTTCCCCATCCAGCATCATGGCATAGGCGATAAACGCCCCGTCTCGGAACCACGAGTACTGGTAGTCCTTCATCAGCGGCCCGGCGAGATACGCGCCGCCCGGCTGCTGGTGCTCCAGGATGACGCGCCGGCTGCGCGCAACGAGCGTGTCGGATAGGATGAGTTCACTCATGAGCGTATTCCACGACGATCATCGTCCAATAGTCGAGAGAGGGAACGGTGAAGCGGATCGCGCCATCATTGACCTCGAACGTGACTGTTTGCGGGGAGAGATCATCTCCATCCGGCGAGGCAAGCCACACTCGCTCGACCGGGCGCTCGACCGCCAAAGTCACGGCGAGATCGCGTAGCGGCTCCGGCCCCTGAAACAGCGTTTCAAGCCATTTGCCGTGCGCCAGCCCCATAAAGTTGACCAGGCTGAACGTCTCGCGCTCGTCGCCTTCGCGGACGATGACGGCGACCCGGTTCTTCGAGAGCGTCCCGTCCGTCTTCACACCCTCGATCGCCAGCGCCCCAGCGCGCGCTTCGGTTGCGGCTTGCGTGCCGATGCCCAGCACTTCTTCGTAGCGCACCACGAAGTCATAGATGCGTTGCATCACGCGCTGCATGTCGTCGTTCATCTCCCCGAACTTCGGGAAATACGGGTCTGCCAGCATCGCGCCCGGCTCGCCGAGTTCGAGGTGATACGCGCCGCTGCCGAAGATGACCGCATTCGCCAAGCGGACGTTGTGCGCGTTGTTCGGGTGGATGTACGCCGCGATGATCACTGGCTTCCCACCGCCGAGCGTCTGCGCCTGTGCGATGATCGCATGCAGATCCAGAAAGTCGCGGTAAGGCGGCCAGACTTCGATATAGACTACGTCCTGATCAGAAGGTGCGACCGTTTCCACCGGCCAGTTGCCGACTGCGTTGAAGATCATCGCGCCGCCCTCGCGACGCTCGCGCACGACTCTGGCGGCCTGGTCGATGAAAGCGGGGAACACTTCGGCCAGATCGACCGGCTCGCCTGCATTGTCGCGCCCAGTTTTCGGCGCGCCGTACTGGTCGAGGTGAATCCCATCGAACGCGGTTTGATCGAGTACCTGCGCGAACTGATCCAGCAGATGATCGGCCCAGGGGGAGCCGGGCGTGGGGTTCATGATCTTCAGGAAGCCGTCGCCGAAATCAAACGGTACGCCGTCTGCCTGGAACAATGCCCAGTCGGGATGCTGCTCGTAGAAGGCGGGCGTTGCGCCGTAGATCGCGGTGTAGGGCATGGCGGCGATGTTGCGCGCGTGTGCCGCGTCGATCAGCCGCGTGACCGTTTCGAGCGACAGTCGCCGCCCCAGCGGGTCGGTGTACGGGTCTTCAGGCGGCACAAGCTGTTCGTGGCGGTACTGCCAGTCGTAGAACTGCAAGCCGTTGATGTGATAGCGCGCAGCCCATGCCATTGTCGCCTCGGCGTTGTCGCGCTCTGGGCCGAACTCGCTCAGGAAACCGTAGCGCGGCGCTTGCAGCCAGTGATCGAGTACGTCGAACGCGGCGCTCGCGACGGCGATTTCGTTCCCGGCGGCGTCTAGCACGCGCGCTTGCAGCCCGTAACCGCGCGGCGCGTCGGCGGGCGGGTCCCAGCGCAGGGACGCGCGTCCGTCTTGCAGCGGCGCCTCGATCTGCGCGACTTCATCCAGCAGGTGCGTCACTACGGCGACGACACGAGCGCCGTCGCTCGCTGTGACAGTGAACGTGGCAGGTTCGCCGGGTCGAAAGAATGCTTTATCGGCGTCGATCGTCACGGTCTGCACAGTCGATTGAGCGGTAGCGGGCATGGGCATCAAACCTCCGGCGAGAAACAGTAAACTCAGCAGACACAACGCGATGCGGCGGGTCATCCCTTCAAGGCTCCTGTGCTGATCCCCTGGACAAAATAGCGTTGGAAGAAGATGAACAACAGGACGGTCGGCACGACAGCGGTCAGCGAGGCGGCGAACACCAATCCCCAGTCGGTCGCGTGTGCCCCGCGAAAGTTTTGAATAGCGATCGGTAGGGTGCGTTTGGCCGGGTCGGTGAGCACCGTCAGCGCCCAGATGTACTCGTCCCACGCGCCGAGGAATGAGAAGACCGCGACCGTGCTTAGCGCGGGTTTGGCGAGCGGAAGCATAATCCGCGTGAAGATGGTGAACTGGTTCGCCCCGTCAATCAGCGCTGATTCTTCAAGCTCGCGTGGCAGGCCTTCGAAAAAACCGCGCAGCAGGAACATATTGAACGCCATGCCGCCCGCCGCGTAGACCATCACGAGCCCAGTATGGCTGTTGAGCAGCCCAAAGCGCCGCACCATGATGAATTGCGGGATGATCAGCATCATGGTCGGGACCATCATCATCGCCAGCACGCTGTAGAACAGCACTGTTTTGCCGACGAACTCAAAGCGGGCGAAGGCGTATGCCATCATCGACGCGAGCGCCGTGACGACAAACGAGGTCGCGATCGCCACCTTTGCGCTGTTGAAGAAGGCGGTGTCGAAATTGCGGCTGGTGAACGCGGTGCGGAAGTTTTCAAGCGTCGGATTGCTTGGGATGAACTGCGGCGGAAACTCCGGCACGTACGCGGCGGGCTTGAAGGCG
>CBINGT010000154.1:0-7905 GCA_966250245.1 uncultured Anaerolineae bacterium | reverse complement strand
TACCCGCCGACAACATTCACGGCCTGGTGTTTGACGACTGGCCCGTGCTGGCCGCCGGCAAGGTCCGCTACATGGGCGACCCGGTCGCGATCGTAGCGGCGGACGACGCCGAAACCGCCGAGCGCGCGCTGAGCTTGATCAAAGTCGAGTACGAGCCGCTGCCGGTCGTCCACGGGCCGGAGTTCGCCAACACGCCCGAGGCCGCGCTCGTGCACGAGGAATGGCCGACCGGCAACCTGCTCAAGCACATCAAGGTGCGGCACGGCGATATTGAGCAGGGCTTCGCGGAAGCGGATGTGGTGGTCGAGCGCGAATATCGCACGCCGACCATCGAGCACATGTTTATGGAGCCGGAGTGCGCGATCGGCGTCCCGGCGGGCTACGACGCCGAGCATCCCAAGCTGACGATCTACGTCGGCTCGCAGATCCCGTACGACGACCGGCGCCAGACCGCCCGCGCGCTCGGCCTGCCGGAAGACCAGATTCGCGTGCGCGGCACGCTGATCGGCGGCGGGTTCGGCGGCAAGGAAGACATCGCCGGGCAGATCCACGTCGCCATGCTGGCTCAGGCGACCGGCCGCCCGGTCAAGATGCTGTATACCCGGCAAGAGTCGCTGCTATTCCACCCCAAGCGGCACGCGACCGTCATTCGCATCAAGACTGGCGCCAAGCGCGACGGCACGCTGACCGCGGTCCAGGCCGAGCTCTACGGCGACGGCGGGGCGTATGCGAGCCTGTCCGACAAGGTCATGACCCGCGCCACCACGCACGCCACCGGCCCGTACATCGTGCCGAACGCCAAGATCGACTGCTACGTGATGTACACCAACAATCCGCCTTCGGGCGCGTTTCGCGGGTTCGGCGTCACACAGTCGGCGTTTGCGGTCGAGCAGAACATGGACCTGATCGCCGAAGCGATCGACATGGATCCCCTGGAGCTTCGCCGCAAGAACGCGCAACGTGTCGGCGCGACGACCGCGACCGGCCAGCTTCTACGCGAAAGCGTCGGCCTGCTGGAGACGATCGAGCGCATCGACCGGGAGATGCGCGGCGGCGAAAACGGCTCCTTCCGCTGGGGCTGGCGCGAGGGCAACAAGGCGTACGGCTGGGGGATCGCTTGCGCGTATAAGAACACCGGCCTCGGCGGCGGCGCGCCCGATCGCGCCGTGGCAGAAGTCGAAGTGTTCGAGAACTCGATCGCCGAGGTGCGCACCTCATCCGCCGACATGGGCCAGGGCCTCTCCGCCGTGCTGGCACAGGTCACCGCCGAGGAACTTGGCCTGCCAGTCGACCGGGTGCGCGTCCTGCTGTCGGACACCGACCTGACGCCCAACGGCGGCCCCACCACCGCCTCGCGGCAGACCTACGTCAGCGGGAACGCCGCGCGCCACGCCGCCGCGACCATGCGCGATGCGCTGCGCTCGGTGGTAGCAGAGCGGCTGGGCGTTCCGCCCGATGCCCTGCGCTTCGAGCAGGGGACGGTCCGCTACAACGGCTCGGCAATCGAACTGGGCGAGGCTGTCCGGTGGATGCGCGAGGAAGGCCGCGAGGCGCGCGTCCATTACCAGTACGACGCGCCCAAGACGCAGCCGCTCGGCACGGGTGGCGATATGCACTTCGCGTTCTCATACGCGACGCAGGCGGCGCTGGTCGAGGTCGATCTCGAAACTGGCGCGGTGCGCGTGCTGAAGATCATCGCCGCGAACGACGTGGGCCGCGCGATCAACCCGCGCACGCTCGAAGGCCAGGTCGAGGGCGGCATTTCGATGGGCCTGGGCAATGCGCTAACCGAAGAATACATCGTCGAGAACGGGGTACCGTGGAGCCGTCTGTTCGCCCGCTACAAGATACCCAGCATCAAGCACACGCCGGAGATCGTCTCGCACATCGTCGAGGAGCCGACCGCAGACGGGCCATTTGGCGCGAAGGGCGTCGGGGAAATCACGTCGATCAATACCACGCCTGCCATCGCCAACGCGATCTACCACGCGACGGGCGTGCGGGTTTTCCGCATCCCGGTCGATCAGGATGCGCTGCTGCGAGCGATCAAAGCGGGCGAAACCGAGGTGCACACTACCTGGCACGACGTTCGGTAAGCGGCAGGCCAGTCACACAGCAGCAAAAAGCAGCGGGGAGCGTCTCGCTGCTTTTTCGTTCTCTGGCTGCGTCTGGCTGTAATAGGCCTATACCGGCGGCTCAGCGCGGGCGGCGCGCAGGTCGATTTGCCGGATGGCCGCGTGTTGCGCCGCCGCTTCATCGTTCCGAACCGCGCCTAGCCGGAAGAAGCTGACGCCCACCGCGCCCTGCCGCGCCGCGTAGACCGCCGCCCGCGTCAGATGCTCCGGCGGGACGGGCCGCCCGCTGAACGGGTCGGCGTAGTTCCCGAAGATCGGGACCAGCGGCCGGTCATACGGGCGCAGCGCCGCGAACGTCTCGTCAATAGACGGCTCTGGCTCCCCCTCACCACGGCTGAAATCCCAGTGATAGATCATCGGGTGCAGGCTCTGGACGTGCGGCAGCCACTCGCGGATGTGGATCCGCTCCGGCTCGCCCTGGCGCGCGAACAGGCACAGCCCTAGGTGGAAATCATCCGGGATCGCCCCGCGAACCCGCTCGATCAGCGCGCGGGCGGCGGCAGGTGGCTTGCTGCCGAAGTATTGCTCGCCCGCTTCCACGTCCAGAATCATCGAGCGCACGCCGTCCACCTCGCACGCCTCGATGATCCGCGCCGCTTCCGCGTCGATATTCTGCCCGTGCACCACGCACCAGAGATGCGTCTCCAGCCCGTGCCGGTCCAGCTCGTCCACCCACGTGGCGATCGACTCTGGCCCGTTGATCGCCATCGCAGGAACCGGGTCGTCATACGCGCCCTGCCAGTCCCGCCCATTGCTGGTCTTGATCGCGATACCGCTAACGTTCGGCATCTCGGCGCGGACATACGCCGCCAGCTCGTCGATCGTGCGCTGCACGACCGCGCCGCCGCGCCAGTGCCACCACAAAATCCGGTAGTCAAAGGGGGTGGTCATCACCTGCCATCCTTGCAACTCACTGTCAAGCCACGTCAACGAGAGTATAATGCACCCGGCAACGCCGCGACATGTTCCGGAAAGGGGCCCGCAACCGCCATGACCGTTATGCTTGAAGTCGAACCGCTCTCGCTCACCCTGCGCACGCCGTTCACGATCTCGTATGGCACCAGCACAGTCCGCGAGAACCTGCTGCTCCGCCTGCGCACCGGGGACCACGTCGCCTGGGGTGAGGCAGCGATCGTGCCGTACTATCACGAGACGCCGGAGCGTGTCGCTGCATACCTGACCGATCCGCGCGTGCGCGAAGCGATCGACCGCGATCCGCTGCACCTGGACGATGCGCTGCAGGCGCTTCCGACGCCGCCGTCCTCGTTTGCGCGCGCCGCAATCGACATCGCTCTGCACGATCGCTGGGCGAGCGCCCTCGGCCAGCCGCTCTACCGGCTATGGGGGCTCAATCCCGACCGCGCCCCGGCCACATCCTTCACCATTGCGATCGACGAGGACGAAGTGGCTTACCGGGAACGCGTGCGCGCAGCGGGCGAGCGATTCCGCCTGCTGAAGATCAAGCTCGGCGGGGCCTCGGGCTGGGAAAGCGACTGGCAGCGAGTGCAGCTTGCGCGTGCCGCGACGGATGTCGCGATCTGCGTGGATGCCAACGCGGGCTGGAATCGGGCGGATGCGCTGGCGATCATCCCGCGGCTGGGGGAGCTGGGCGTCGTGTTTGTGGAGCAGCCGCTTCCCCGCGACGACCTCGAAGGCTGGGCGGAGTTGCGCCGCGCGTTACCCGCCGGATGCCCGCCGCTGTTCGCCGACGAGTCGGTCCAGGGCGTGAAAACCGTCGCGCCGCTGGCCGGGCTGGCGGACGGGATCAACATCAAGCTCGCCAAGTGCGGCGGTTTGCGCCCTGCTCGCGAAATGATCGCCCTGGCGCGTGCGTTCGGGATGCAGGTGATGATCGGCTGTATGATCGAAAGCTCGATCGCGGTGACGGCGGCCGCGCACCTCGCCCCGCTGGCCGATTACGCTGATCTCGACGCCAATGTATTGATCTCGAACGATCCCTTCGACGGCGTGACGCTCGATGGGGATCGGCTTGTCCTGCCGGACCGCCCCGGCCTGGGAGTGGTGCCACATGCCGCTGAATGAATCGTTCCACCTGCAAGAGGGTGTGCTATGGTGTGACGGCGTGCCGCTAGATGCCATCGCGGACGCAGTCGGAACGCCTGCCTATGTCTACAGCGCGGAACGCATCCGGACGAACGTCGCGCGGTTGCAGGCGGCTTTCGCGCCTCTGGACGCGGACATCCACTACAGTCTGAAAGCCAACGCCAACCTTGCGATCGTGCGCCTGCTAGCGGATCTCGGCCTGGGGATGGACGCGGTCAGCGGCGGAGAGATCGCGCGCGCGCTGCGAGCGGGCGTGCCGGGGGAGCGCATCGTCTTTGCGGGGGTGGGCAAAACCGCGCACGAGCTTGGCTATGCGCTCGACCAGGGCGTCGGCTGGTTTAACGTGGAAAGCCGGGACGAGCTAGAGCTACTCGACCGGCTGGCGGCAGAGCGCGGCGCACGGCCCCGCGTCGCGCTGCGGGTGAATCCCGGCATCCGCGCGCGGACCCACCGCCACATCGCGACCGGGCACGCCGCCGCGAAGTTCGGCATTGCGCCGGACGTGGTCGCGGACATCCTCGCGCACCAGGAACAGACGCCCCACGTCGCCATCGCCGGGCTGCACGTGCACATTGGGAGCCAGCTCGGCAGCGTCGAGGAGAGCGTCGAGGCAGTCCGCGAGACGCAGATGCTCGCCCACCCCTACACTGACCTGCGCACGCTCAACATCGGCGGGGGGTTCCCGGTCGCCTACACGGACGACGAGCAATATCCCGAGCCGTCGGAGTTCGCCGCCGCGCTGGCGCCGCTGCTCGACGGCTGGCAGGTCAAGCTGGAGCCGGGGCGCTCCATCGTGGCCGACGCGGGCGTGCTGCTCACCAGTGTGCTATACATCAAGCGCCAGGGGAGCGCGCGCTTCGTGATCGTGGACGCCAGCATGACGGAGCTTCTTCGCCCCGCGCTGTACGAAGCCGTCCATCCCATCATACCGCTGCACCCCGCCGAGCCAGTTCACGCTGCGACCGTCGCCGGACCGGTGTGCGAAAGCGCGGACGTGCTGCTCCACGCCGCGACCCTGCCCGACCTCGCGCCGGGCGACCGGCTCGCGATCGTGGTCGCGGGCGCGTACGGGATGGTGATGGCGTCGAACTACAACCAGCGCCCCCGGCCACCCGAGGTGCTGGTCGAGGGGCACACGTGGCGCGTCGTGCGGCGGCGCGAGACGTGGGACGACCTGATGCGCCTGGACGAGCCGCCCAACTGACCGCGCGTCAGCCGATGACGTCGCGCAGCATGCCGTTCGCGGCGCGCAACAGGGCACGCGCTTCGTCCACCGAAACGCCGCGCACGGCCATCACAATCGCGGGCTTGACCTCGTACTGCGTCAGCGTCAGCAGTCGCGCCGCTTCCGCTTGATCGACGCCCGTCACCCGGCAGACGATCCGCTGCGCCCGCTCAGAGAGTTTCTGGTTGGTCACCTTGACGTCGACCATCAGGTTGCCATAGACCTTGCCGAGGCGCACCATCGCCGCCGTGCTGAGCATGTTGAGCACCATTTTCTGCGCGGTCCCGGCTTTCAGACGCGTGGACCCGGTCAGCACTTCCGGTCCCACCACCACCGGGATCGCGATCTGCGCCAGATCAAGCATCGGCGCGGGGTCATTGCAGGTGATCGCAACGGTCAACGCGCCGATCGTATTGGCGTAGTCCAGCGCGCCGAGCACGTAAGGCGTCCGCCCGCTGGCTGCGATGCCGACCACGGCGTCGCGCTCGCCAGCATTCACCGCTTCGAGATCGCGCTTTCCCGCGTCGCGATCATCTTCTGCCCCCTCGACGGCCTGCGTCAGCGCGATCTCGCCGCCCGCGATCAGGCCGATCACCAGCCCCGGCTCGACGCTGAACGTCGGAACGCACTCGACCGCGTCCAGCACGCCGAGGCGGCCGCTCGTCCCCGCGCCGACGTAAATCATCCGCCCGCCCGCGCGCAATCGCTCGACAATCGCGTCGACGGCCTGCGCGATCCGTGGCAGCGCGCCGCGCACAGCCGTCGCGACGGTCGCGTCCTCGGCATTCATGGCGGTGACGATCTCTAATGCGGAATAGCTGTCGAGCGCGGTGGTACGCGGGTTGGATTCTTCGGTCAGCATCGTCACGGTTCAGTCCTCATGGGATACGGTTTCGGAAGAAGTCAAGTGCTCGCGGGCCAGCAACACGGCGCCCATCACCGGCGGATACTGCGCGACCGGCCGCGCGGGCAAGTCCAGCCGGGCGCACAGCGCCGCGCTGAGCGGGTTGTCGGCGCTCAGCAAGCCGCCCGCGAAGGCGATCGCCGGATGCCGCATGTTGAGCGCGCGGATCACCGCATTGGCAGCCTGCGCGAGCTCATCCGCCGCGCGAGCTACGAGGCTGCGCGCCACAGCATCCCCCGCTTCTGCAGCGTCGAGCACATGCCCCGCCAGCCGCGCGATCGCCGGAGTACGCGGCTCGTCGACGCGGTACAGCCAGGGGATCAGGTCGCGGGCGTCGGACAGGTTCAGTTCGCGCAGCAGGCGATCGGTCAGCACGGTAGCCGGGCCGCGTCCATCCGCCGCGCGGACGACCGCGCGCAACCCTTCCAGCCCGAGCCAGCCGCCGCTGCCCTCGTCGCCGAGCAAATAGCCCCATCCGCCGACCAGCTTGCTCCGCCCGCGCTGGTTCACGCCATAGGCGAAGCTGCCGGTCCCGGCGAGAACCAACACGCCCCGCCGCCGTCCTAGCGCGCCAACCAACGCAATCTCGTAATCGGCGCTCGGCACGATCAGCGCGCCGGGCGTCACTGCACGAACCACCTCGCGCAGCCACTCGGCGGAATGGCTCGCCGCCGCGCCCGCCACGCCAATTCCGACCGCGGCGACCTGCCGAGGCGCGACGCCTGCTGCGTCGAGCGCGGCGCGCAACGTTCCCCGGATCGACTCGGCGGCTGCCTCACGCCCGATCGCGCTGGGGTTGGCCGCCCCGCCTTCGGACTGCGCGGCGACGTCCAGCGTGGGCGTCGCAACCGCGACGCGCACAGTGCTTCCGCCGCCGTCGATGCCGACGAGGAAGCGAGGTCCAGTCATGCGCCGCCCCACGTCCGCCGTAGCAGCGAGACGTAGTTCGCGCCAGGCGTGATCTGCCCGAGCACGCTCGCGTGGCGCGCGCCGGTCAGTGCGGGGTGCGTGCCGGGCCGGTGATACCACGTTTCATGCGCCAGCAGCGCGAAGACGAGCGCTTCTTTGTTAAAGCTGTCCACGCCAATGTCTTCGTGTGTTTTCACTTCGGCGGGCACCAGACGCTGCCGCAGCATGGATACCAGCAGCGGATTGCGCGCCCCACCGCCGCCGAGGATCACCTCATGCACCGGCGCGGGCGCGAAGCGTTGGTACGCGTCCGCAATGGTGGCGGCGGTCAGCGCGGTAAGCGTCGCCAGGATGCTCGCGTCGTCGAGGCCGCGCGCGCGTCCCTCGGTCAGCAGATCAGCCGCCATCTCCGGGCTGAACAACTCGCGGCCGGTCGTCTTGGGCGGGCGCCGCTCGTAATACGGGTGGCGCATCAGCTCCGCCAGCCAGCCTTCGTCCACCGTGCCCTGCGAGGCGAGCGCAGCATCCCGGTCGTAATGCGTCGCGCCGCCAGTGATCTGCTCGACTGCGCTATCAAGCAGTGCGTTCCCCGGCCCGGTGTCGAACGCCAGCGGCGCGCTGGTCGTGTCGCTCAGCGGCGGCAGGAAGGTGACGTTGCCGATCCCGCC
>CBINGT010000153.1:0-7975 GCA_966250245.1 uncultured Anaerolineae bacterium | reverse complement strand
AAGTGCTCGGAAATTGTAGCTTAATCACCCCCGCTTGTCAACCGAAGCGGCGCGTGAGCGACTATCGTTCACCGGCTGTAATACAGCGCGATGGGGCCATTTCCCCAGCCTGCATACAACTTTTGCTGCGCCGCTGCATCGAATCGGTTGTGACGTATCACACAAATTTCCCAATACAACCAAATTGAGGACACAGCACGCAATGGACATGGAAATCGTCTTCCCCGGCGGCGCGCAGGTGGACGCCGTCCTTTCGAACGGCATGGTGATCACCACCGATCAGGACGGGTCGGCTCCGGCGCCATTCACCCTGTTTCTGTCGGCGATCGGCACGTGCGCGGGCATCTACGTCTTGAGCTTTTGCAAGCAGCGCGGCCTGCCCACCGAGGGGCTGCGCATCGTGCAGCGCAACCACACCAACCCGCTCACCCGCATGGTCGAGGAAGTGACGCTCGACATCCAGCTTCCGCCCGACTTTCCCGAGCAGTACAAGGAAGCGGTCATCCGCTCTGCGAACCTGTGCGCGGTCAAGAAGCACATCGAGAATCCGCCGCGCTTTGACGTGCGCACATCGGTGCGGGATCTCGAATCAGCCTGAGACCGCTGGTCGCTTATCTCCCCCAAGTGACCCGCTGTAAGATCGACCACCTGCCTCATGGGTAGGTGGTCATTTTCTTTAATAATGGGCGCATCAGTATTGGAATCAGTGGGCTAGAGATGGAGAGGGATACTATGGCGATGAAAAGCTTGACCGACGTTTATGAAGAGCAGTTGAAAGACATCTACAGCGCAGAGAAACAACTCACCGAGGCGCTGCCGAAAATGGCGGATGCCGCATCCAACGCCGATCTGAAGCAGGCGTTCAAGATGCACCTCGACCAGACCCGAAAGCAGATGCAGCGCCTTGAGCAGATCTTCGAGGCGCGTGGCATGGGCCCCGGACGTAAGAAGTGCAAGGGCATGAAGGGGCTGCTCGAAGAAGGCAACGAGGTGATCGAGGAAGGCAGCAAGTCACCGGCGCGTGACGCGGCGCTGATCGGCGCGGCGCAGAAGGTCGAGCACTACGAGATCGCGACCTATGGCACGATCCAGACCTACGCCGATATGCTCGGCGAGCGAGAGCAGTCTCGCCTGCTGCAAACCACGCTCGACGAGGAAAGCCAGACCAACGAGCAGCTCACGAAGCTTGCGATGACGATCAACCGTCAGGCGCAGGAAGGCCGAGCGGCGAAGGCGGGCGCCCGCTAAGCGCCGTGATTCGCCTCAAACAACACGCGAGGGAGCAGCCGCTCCCTCGTTTTGCGTCTGCTGAACGCCGCGCGTGTGGTATACTCCCCGCGAATCCGCTTCTCCACCCTGGCGCGAGGGACCATCCATGCTGACCGACCTCACCTTGACCGAAGCCCGTGACAAGCTGCGCAGCGGCGCGATCACCGCGCTTGAGCTGACCCAGGCGTATCTCGACCGGATCCGCGCGCTCGATCCGCAGATCCGTGCGTTCCTGCTGGTCACCGAGGAGCAGGCGCTCGAGGCCGCCCGCGACGCCGACCGCCGCCGGGAGAACGGCGAGGACGCCCCGCTGCTCGGCATCCCGCTGGCGGTGAAGGACGTGCTGATGACGCGCGGCGTCCCGACAACAGCCGGATCGCGCATCCTTGAAGGGTACGTGCCGCCGTACACCGCGACCGCGCTGGAGCGGTTGTTTGCGGCGGGCGCGCTGATGCTCGGCAAGACCAACACGGACGAGTTCGCAATGGGGTCGTCGACCGAGAACTCGGGCTATTTTGTGACGCGCAACCCGTGGGACCTGGAGCGCGTGCCCGGCGGCAGCAGCGGCGGCAGCGCGGCGGCGGTCGCGGCGCGGATGGCGCCCGGCGCGCTCGGCAGCGACACCGGCGGAAGCGTCCGCCAGCCTGCAGCGCTGTGCGGCATCTCGGCCCTCAAGCCCAGTTACGGGCGCGTCTCGCGCTACGGGCTGATCGCGTTCGCGTCCTCGCTGGACCAGATCGGCGTCTTCGGGCAGACGGTCGCGGACTGCGCCGCGCTGCTCAGCGTGATCGCCGGGCACGATCCGCTCGACAGCACCACCCTGCCAGACGCGCCGCCCGACTATTCGCAGGCGCTGACAGGCGACGTGCAGGGGCTGCGGATCGGCGTGCCGCGCGAGTACTTCATCGAGGGTATCCAGCCGGAAATCGAACAGGCCGTGCACGCCGCGATCGACCAACTCGCCGTGCTGGGCGCGGACGTCTGCGAGATCAGCCTGCCGCACACGCGTTATGGCGCGCACGTGTACTACCTGATCGGCCCGGCGGAAGCGTCCGCCAACCTAGCGCGCTTCGACGGCGTGCGCTATGGCCCGCGCATCGAGGCGGGTGGTCTGTGGCCGACGTACAAGGCCACACGCGGGAAGGGGTTCGGCGCCGAGGTCAAGCGGCGGATCATGCTCGGCACCTATGCGCTCTCTGCGGGATACTACGATGCCTACTACCTGAAGGCGCAGAAGGTCCGCACGCTGATCCGGCAGGACTTCGATCGCGCGTTCGAGACGGTCGACGTGATCCTGACGCCGACCACGCCCAGCACCGCATTTCGACTGGGTGAAAAGGTGGACGATCCGCTGCAAATGTACCTGGCGGACGTTTTCACGCTGACGGTGAGCCTGGCGGGCGTTCCGGCGGCAAGTGTGCCGTGCGGCTTCGACGCAGCCGGGCTGCCGATCGGAATGCAAATCATCGGTCCGGCGCTAGGCGAGGCGACTGTGCTCCGCACCGCCGACGCTTACCAGCGCGTGACGGACTGGCACACCCGGAAGCCAGAAGCAGCGAGAAGCAGCTAACTACAGCGAAATACAGCGAAAAGCAGCGAAGAGCAGCGGCAGTTCGGAGCCTGTTCTTCGCTGCTTTTTTGCTGTTTCTGGCTGCTTTTAGCTGCTTTATCGCCGTTCTTGGCTGTTGCTAGCTCAACGTGTGCGTCCCGCCAGGGTCGAGCACAATCGGCTGCGCGCTCGTCTCGTTGTGGACCCGCTGCGCCCAGTTGACCACGTCCTGCGCGATGCCGTCGAACGTGTTGTAGTGCATCGGGATCACGGCTTTCGGCTTAAGCAGCTCGATCGCCTGGAGCGAGGCGTCGACGCCCATCGTGTAGTAGTCCCCGATCGGCAGGATGGCGAGGTCAATCCCGCGCTGGCCGATCAACTGCATGTCGCTGAAAACAGTCGTATCCCCCGCGTGGTAGATCGTGCGGCCTTCATTGGTGATGATCAGAATCCCGTTCGGCTGGCCGCCGTACGACCCATCTGGTAGCTCAGAGCTATGGAACGCGACGGTCAGCTCGACGCGCCCGAACGGCAGCTTCACGCCGCCGCCGGTGTTGAGCGTGTGGACGCGCTCGATCCCGTGCTTGTTGCGACACCAGAGCGCGATCTCGTTGTTGGCGACGATCGTGGCCCCGGTGCGGCGCGCGATGTCAATCGTGTCGCCCACGTGATCGCCGTGCCCGTGTGAGAGCAGAATGAAGTTCGCCTGCACCTCGGCTGCCGAAACCGGCGCAAGGGGGTTGCCAGTCAGGAACGGGTCGATCAAAACGTGGTGTTCGCCAATGCCTAAATGAAACGCAGAATGACCAAACCAGGTAACTGAAATGCCCATCGTTGCCCGCCTCCTTGCGTTAAGTATGCAACAGACTATTTTCATCCAGTATACGGAGAGCTTTCGCCCCTGCCAACTAAATACGCTCCACGCTTGACACAGAACATGGGTTCGCACTATAATTCTTTTAACATTCGAACTGTTGTGCGACTTTGTGCGGGCGCGCCCGTTGCGCACGGCAGGCGACATTCAGGAGCGAGCACCATGGAACCAAAACTGTCCGCGCGCCAAAAGCGCATTTTGAAGTTTATCGAGACATTCATTGAAGCGAATGGCTATCCGCCCACCATCCGCGAGATTGGTGAGGCAGTCGGTATCGCCTCTACTTCGGTCGTGAACTACAACCTCAATAAGCTGGTGGAATACGGCCTGCTGGCGCGGTCGCCAGAGGTATCGCGCGGGCTGCGGCTGGTTTCCAACGCGAAGGAAGTGCCGGTCAAGGTGGTGGACACGGTCAACACGGTCCAGATCCCGCTGGTCGGTAAGATCGCGGCGAGCGCGCCGGTTCCGCTGCCGGGTGAGGACTTTGGCTACTACTACGACGATGATGACATCATCGACGTGCCCCAGGCGATGATCGGCAAGCACCGGAGCACCGAGCTTTTCGCGCTGCGCGTGACCGGCGATTCGATGATCGACGCGATGGTTGCCGACGGCGACGTGATCGTGCTGGAGCGCCAGAACGTCGCGCGGAACGGCGACATGGTGGCCGTTTACCTGACCGAACGGGGCGAAACCACGCTCAAGAAATACTATCTGGAAGGCAACCGGGTACGTCTTCAGCCCGCGAACCCCACGATGGACCCGATCTACGTCGACGCCGATCAGGTCAACGTGCAGGGGCGCGTGCTGGCGGTGCTGCGGACGCTCCAATAGCGCCTCGCACCCCAAACTCCATCGCACCGGAATCACCAGGCGGCCTGCTGCTCGCTCGCTCCGAGCCGGCCGCCCTGATGATTCTGGGCGATCGCCGTGCACCCGCGCCGATCGCCCCTCGACTGTGCTAAGCTCATAAGTGCGACGAGCAGCTAAAGAACAGCAAAGAGTCGGGAGTACTCAATTCTCCTACTCCCTATTCCCCACTCCCTACTCCCTTTGCGCTTAGCTACTTTGTCGCGGCTTTTGGCTCTGTCAGACACAGGAGGAAAACGAATGCCCGCTGTTGGCGAACAAGCGCCCGATTTCGAGCTGAAAAACCAGAATGGCGAGACCGTGCGCCTGAGCGACTATCGCGGCAAGAAAGTCTTGCTGTTTGCATTTCCGAAGGCCGGAACGTCCGGCTGCACAGCCCAGGCGTGCGGGCTGCGCGACGCGTTTCCTCGCTTCGAGGCAGTGAACGCGGTCGTGCTGGGCATCAGCCCGGACAGCCCCGAAGACCTCAAGAAGTGGCAGCAGGAAGAAAACCTGCCCTACGACCTGCTCTCCGACCCGGATCACCGCGTCCTCGAGGAATGGGGCGTCTGGGGCGAGAAGTCGATGTACGGCAACACGTACATGGGCGTCATTCGCTCGCATTGGGTGATCGACGAGGATGGCCGGATCGCAGACGCGCAGGTGAAGGTCAGCCCGGCGGAGAGCGTCGAGCGCGCGACTCGCTTCCTCACCACGGCGTAAGCGCGCCCGCACAGAAAGCAAACGAGGGAGCCATCTGGCTCCCTCGCGTTTTTGTATAGCGTGTTTGCGCAGCGTGCAACAGATCACGCGGCGACGGCGTAGACCGTCATCGCCACCAGCCCCACCGCGTAGGCGAGCGACACCCCCGCCCACTGGCGCGGCTCGTTGCGGTCCACCACGCGCAGCCCGGTCACCGTGCTGGCGTCCTGCGCGACCTCGAACTCCGGCCCGATAAACCACGCCAGCACTACCCCGCCGACCAGCCCGCCGATGTGCCCGGCGTTATCCAGCCGGAAACCGGACGTCGCCGACGAGAAGAAGCCCAGCCCCAGGTTGAGCAGCATCAGGAATATGAGCTGGTTGAGGTGGCGCCGCCCCATCTCCCCGTGCAGCTTGCGATTCTGGTAGAAGTAGACCATCTCCGCGCCGAAGATCGCGAAAATCGCGCCGGACGCGCCAACCGAGGGGGCGTCGGTGAACACGAAGCTCGCCAGCGAGCCGGACAGCCCGCCCAGGAAGTAGATCAGCGCGAAGCGAACGTGTCCGAACAGCGCCTCGACGTCGCGCCCGATGACGAACAGGGCATAACCGTTGAACAGGATGTGCATCAGGTTCAGATGCAGGAACATCGACGTGAGCAACCGGTACGGCTCGCCCTCGCGGATCAGGTCGTTCACCTTCGCCCACCGAGTCAGGAACTCGCTTTGCCCCTCGAACGGCAGCGACAGGAAATACATGAAGATCAGCACGATCACCGCCAGCAAAGCGTACGTCAGGCGCGGCTCGGCGAGCGGCATGCGGACCGCTACGCGGCGCAATCCCCCGTACTGCTGGGGTGGCTCAGGCGGTGGCTCGGTGGACGGGGGTCTTTGCTGCGGATACATCCGGTGTCCTCAATTCCTTGCTCGTGATCGATCGTGTTGATCACGTATACGCAAATTTTACCCCAAACGGCGCGCGCATCCGGCCTGTGGAAGGTGAGAATTGCATCAGAAATCTCCGGCGCGCGGGCGCGAAGCGTGCTATGCTGGTGGCGAGACTATTGCGCTGTGGCATCAAAATCAGCTTTTTGTTTTCGCTAGAGTTTGTCATGCACTTTGGCCAGATGAAGTGGCGGCCCGGTGGGTATTTTCCCTCGTAGGGGTGCAGCTTGCTGCACCCGCACCAGACAAACCATCAATACCTACGGGCGGAGCTTGCTCCGCCCCTACATTGGGCAGCGGATGCTTCTCGTGAGGCAGCCTACAAGTATATGACAACCTCTAGCTGTAATGGTTAGTCACCTACTCGCAAGAAAGGATACTCCGATGTCTGACGAAGTGACCACTCGCCGCGCCGAGTTGTTCGGACTGCTCGGTGACCTTCCCCCGTTTGATCGCCCCATCCAGGCCGAGCGCACCGCGCGCGAAACGCGCCCGCACTACATTCTGGAGAAGTGGACGCTCGACCTCAACGGGATTGAGCCGGTCCCCGCGTACCTGACGCTGCCGCTCGAAGGCGACGGGCCATTCCCCGCGATCCTCTACAACCACGCGCACGCCCACGAGTATCACGTCGGCAAGGAAGAACTGCTCAACGGGCGCCCCCTGCTCCAGAAACCGCCCTACGCCGAAGCACTGGCCGCCGAGGGGATCGCCGCGCTGTGTATCGATCACTGGGCGTTCGGCGGGCGAGCGACGCGCACCGAGACGGCCCTTTTCAAGCAATTTCTGTGGGAAGGGCGCGTGCTGTGGGGCATGATGGTCTACGACAGCCTGCGCGCGATCGACTTCCTGACCTCGCGCCCGGAGATCGACGCCGCGCGGATCGGGACGCTCGGCCTGTCGCTGGGCAGCACGATGGCGTGGTGGGTCGCCGCGCTGGATCCGCGCGTGAAGGTGTGCGTGGACATCTGCTGCCTGACCGACTTCCAGGCGCTTATCGAAACGGGCGGGCTGGACGGGCACAGCATCTATTACTATGTGCCGCGCCTGCTCAAGCATTTCACGACCGCCGAAATCAACGCGCTCATTGCGCCGCGCCCGCACCTGGGGCTGGCCGGGAACCGCGATCCGCTTACGCCGCCCGCCGGGCTGGATCGCATTGACGCCGCGCTGCGCGAGGTCTACGCCGCGGCGGGCGCGCCTGAGGCGTGGCGGTTGGTCCGCTATGACTGCGGGCACGAGGAGCTTCCCGAGATGCGCCAGGAGATCATGGCTTTCCTGCGGCGGTGGCTCTAGCGGCACGCGGGAACTTTCCGCGCCGGGCGAGCGTCTCATGGTCAGGCACGCTTGATCAGGCCCCGACGCGGGGCAGGAGAGATCACCATGAAACGCATGCTTTCGCTGCTGGTCGCCGCGCTGCTGGCGCTGGCGACTGCCGCGCCCGCCCTGGCCGCCGGAACCGCTCCCGACGCGGCGCGTCCCCTGGCGCTGGAATGGGGCGTCATCATCCGCTCGCATCGCGTGGACGTGTCGATCGTCGATCAGGTCGCTACGACGCGCGTGGAGCAAGTCTTCTACAACGAGGGCAGCACGCCCGCCGAAGGCACCTACATCTTTCCGCTGCCGATCGGCGCGGCGGTGTCTGACCTGGTGATGTGGGTGGATGGCAAGCCGGTCGAGGCCCGGATCCTCGACGCGGACGAAGCGCGACGTATCTACGACGACATCGTGCGGCGGATGCGCGACCCCGCCCTGCTTGAGTACGTCGGCGCGAGCGCGATCCAGGCG
>CBINGT010000152.1:0-8010 GCA_966250245.1 uncultured Anaerolineae bacterium | reverse complement strand
AGCATCGCCCGCAGCGCGCGGACGGTGTTTTCCGCGCCCGGCCGGTCCGCCTTGTTGACGACCAGGATATCCGCGATCTCGAGGATGCCCGCTTTGATCGCCTGCACGTCGTCGCCCATACCCGGCGCGTCGACCACGACCGTCGTGTAAGCGGTGCGGGCGATGTCCACCTCGCTCTGCCCGGCGCCGACCGTTTCGATCAGCACCACGTCGAACCCGGCGGCGTCCAGCACCCGCGCGACATCCCCGCTTGTCGCCGCCAGCCCGCCGAGGCTGCCGCGATTTGCCATGCTGCGAATGAACACGCCGCGATCCCCGGCCAGATCGACCATGCGGATCCGGTCGCCGAGCACCGCACCGCCGCTGAACGGGCTGGTGGGGTCAACCGCGACGATCCCGACGGTCTGGCCGCGCTCGCGGAGCGTGCGGGTCAGCGCATTGACGACCGACGACTTGCCCGCGCCCGGCGCCCCGGTGATGCCGACGAGGTACGCGCGTCCGGTGTGCGGGTAGAGCGCAGCGAGCGCAGCTTGGGAGTCTGGCGTGCGGTTTTCGACGCGGGTGATCAAGCGCGCGAGGGCGCGACGATCCCCGGCCAGCACGTCGGGCACCCAGTCGATAGCGGTGGGGCGCGTCATGCCGAGCGAGAGGCGACCGCGTTGCGGATGTGCGCGATGGTGTCCGCGGTGTTGGTGCCGGGTCCGAAGACGGCGCTGACGCCCATCTCGAGCAGGGCGGGCACGTCCTCGTCGGGGATGATGCCGCCGACCAGCACGATCACGTCGTCCAGCCCTTCGGCGCGCAGCAGCTCAAAGATGCGCGGCACCAGCGCCATGTGCGCCCCGCTGAGGATCGACAGGCCGATCACGTCGACGTCTTCCTGCAGCGCGGCCTCGACAATCATTTCGGGCGTCTGGCGCAGCCCGGTGTAGATGACTTCCATGCCCGCGTCACGCAGCGCCCGCGCGACGACTTTGGCGCCCCGGTCGTGCCCGTCGAGGCCCGGCTTCGCGATCAGCACGCGGATCTTTTCTTCGCTCATGCGTAAAGGTCTACTCCTGCTGAAGTCTCTGACATGCAGCCCGATTATAGCCGAAACTTAAAGCTGCGGGTTCAGCACGAAATAGATCGAGAAGATCGCCAGCGAAACGACCGTGTACAGCATCAGCACGTTGTTGACGTAGCGCTTCTCGTCGGGCAGATCTTGGCGCATGTAGAGCGGGACGATAAACGGCGGCGGCAGGACGAACAGCGTGAACAGCGCAATCTCGAACGGGCGCTCCAGGTCCAGCAGGCCGCGCACGATCACGGCGTTGACCAGCAGCGCCAGTGGGATCAGGATCGCCAGCCGCACCCCGATCACCAGCGCCGCGTCGCGCAGCCCCTCGCGGTCGAGCCGGATGCCATAGCCGACGATGATCAGGATCAGCGGGATGGTCAGCGCGCTGAGGAAGTCGAGTGTCGCCAGGACGCCGCCGGTGACGGGCTGCTCCGCCAAAAAGTCCGCCGCGCCGAGCAGGTTCAACGCGATCCCGGCTAGAATCGCGAGGATCACGGGCGAGCGGAAAAACGACCCGGCAAGCTGCGCCGGGCTGGTGTGCCCCTCGCGCGTCATCAGCAGCAGCGCCAGGAAGACGAACCAGATGAATAGCTCGTGACCGAGGTCGGCCACCGCGATATAGCCGATGTTCTCCAGCCCGTAGGCGCTGCCGAACAGGCTGACGCCGAGCATCCCGTATTCAAAGCCGGTCATCAGGAACGGGAAGTACGGGTGTGGCACATTCAGGCGGCGGCGCAACGCCACGCCGAGCACGTACAGCGCGATGCACACCGCCCCGGTCAGCACGAAGAGGACCAGATAGTTCGTCTGCATCTCGATATTCAGAAACGAGACGAACAGCACCGACGGCAGCGCGAAGTTCACCACGATCTTGCGCAGGTCGTCGATCGCGCGCTCTGGCAAAAACTGGCTGCGACGCACCCAGGCGCCCAGCCCGATCAGCAGGAAAATCGGCAGGACACGGTTGATGATCTCGGTCGTTTGGTCCATGCGGCGAACGGACTCCGTTTGCAAAAAGCGAGAAGCAGCCGGGCAGGGGCGGTGAGGGGACGATCGCCGGTTGGCTTGATTGTATCCGGTTTGCGCGTGGGCGCTCGGAAAGGCCAACAGCGATATGCACCTGAGCGAATTGAATGAGGGGCGCGGTGGGCATTTTATTCGTAGGGGCGCAGCTTGCTGCGCCCGCCGTCCGAAGAACAATGGGTGCTTACGGGCGGAGCAAGCTCCGCCCCTACGCGATCACGCGGCTTCGTCGCCCCTGTTTTCCCCCTGAAAGCCTATAGCATTTGGGGGCGCGAAATAAAAAGCGGGGCGGGGAAACATTCCCCACCCCGCACAGTTCGCAACGTTGCAGCCTTATTGCACCGGCACGGCGTTGATGTCGCCCTCGAAGCGCGCATACGCCGCCGAGATCCAGCCCTGGCCGCCGCCGAAGTCGATCAGATACCAGCTTGCGTCGGCGTTCTTCGCCAGCAGCGGATAGCGGTTCGGATAGCCGACCTTTGCCAGAGCCTCGGTGTCGGTCGATGGCCCCTGGCGGACGTTCAGCACGGTCGCGGTCGGCGCGGCGAACACGCCGGTTGGCGACTCGGCTGGAGCCGGTCCAGTTGCCCCGCCTGCAGGATCGCTCGGCAGGACCGCGCCGCTCTTGTACGCGCCGATCATCTCACGCGCCAGGTCCAGGTAGAAGCTCCCGTACTGCTGGCTCGGCTCGATGTGGCTGTTCTCGAAGAACTCATTCCAACTGGTGATGATGATCATGTGCGGGTTGGTGGCTGCTGCGCCCGCGAAGCTCCGGCGGAAGTAGTCGCCATCTCCGCGCCCACGCACTACCGCTTCCCCACGCCCCAGGCGGGACTCATCAAAGCCGGGCATAGCGGTCGCCACGAAGTACCCGCCGCGATTGATCACGCGGCTGGCCCAGGTGGCGTTCGTTCCGGCGGGGTTGCCACTCCACGCGATGTTGTACAGGTGCAGCCCGTCGAACACGCCCACATATTGCAGGCCGTTGCCTTCCGCAATCCAGATCGTGTTGTGATCCGGATCAACCTGATTGCGGATATCCTGCCACTGCTGCGGCGTGAAACGGAACTGGTTCCAGAAGAAGATCACCGGCTTGCCGTCATAGCGCAGGTAGGCCGGGTGGTTGCCGAGCGTGTGCACGGCGTAGTTGAGCGCATTCACCGCAGACTCAGGCGTGCTGATGAAGCCCTGGCCCATGTCCACATCGACCGCCGCGCGAAAGCCATGCGCCCCGGCCTGATCCAGCACTGTATGGAACACGCCGGTCGTGTACGGCTCATCCGGCCCGAACCAGCTCATCACGAAGCCGTCGATTCCGGCGGACTGCGCCTGGCTGATCTGCCGCGCGATCACTCCCGCGTCGGCGGAGTTGTACGGCTCAGCCGGGCGGTCGATCAGGTTCGGGTCGTTCCACTGGTCGGGATTGTACCAACCGTAAAAGAAGGCCAGCACCGTTGGCTGACGTTGCGCCTCAACCGCAGGTGCGGCCGGTAGAAGGGTGAGCGCCAGCGCGATCACCACGAACGGATACAACCACTTACGCATACGATTCTTCTCCCATCATCCGACGTTACCAAACCATACCGATACAAGCGTCACCCCGGACGGCGGGCCATGTACGGCCCGCCGATCCGAAAGCGTAAGTAGATTAGTATACGTTTGAAACCCCAATGCCCAATAGGAGAATAGAACTAGTGTTCGGAAGAGGGCAGCTAAAGGCAGCAAAAACAGCCAGAAACAGCGAAAAACACGAAGCGAGACGCGAAGGTTATCTAGTGCTCTTAGCTGTTTTTCGCTGCTTTTTGCTTACAAAGTGCTCTGCCACGTTGTGTGATACAATGCAGGCACACTATCGGAAGCCATAAAATAGTGTTGTGGCCGGAGCACGTCTTATGCAGTCTTCGTCACTTTTCTCGCGGTGGAGCCTCAACGCCCGAGCCGGTCTGTTGCTGGCCGTAGTGGCGCTCGTGCTTGCGGGCGCGCTGCTGGGCGCCTACGCCTATGTGGCGTGGAACTGGCGCGGGCACGCCTTCGCCGGATTCCTGCCCACGCGCGAGCTAGCGGTCAGCCACGACGAGCCGTTCAGCAACGACGAATGGCCCGCGCTGGCGGCTGGACTTGCGCCGGGTGACCGGATCCTGAGCGTGGGCGGGGTAACGCTCGAAGGACTGCCCATCGGAGAGCAGATCGCCGCGTTCAACCGCGAGATGGCGGCGCGCGAGCCGGGTCAGGGCGTGCTGTTGCGCTTTGCGCCCGGCGAGGAAACCGGGCCCGCCGGGGAAGCGTGCCTCGGCGCCGGAGACGAAGCCAGTTGCGCGGTCACGATCACGCTGGCGAGCCTGTCGCTGGTCGACTTTGCGGGCTTCTTTGGCGTCGGCTGGATCGCGGGCGTGGTGTTGTGGCTGCTGGCACTGGGGCTGATCGTGCGCTGGCCGGACCGGCGCGTGCTGCGAGTGGTGGCGGCGCTGTCAGCGCTGCTGGCGGTGGTCGTCGCTGGACGCTTCGACTCGCACAGCACGCAGTTGTTCGTCCCGGCGTGGCTGGCGGCGCAGGCGGTTGCGGGCGGGCTGGCGCTGATGCTGGCGATCACCTTCCCGTACGACGTGCCGGCGCTAACGCGCCTCTCCGCGCTGCGCTGGGCGCCGGTGATTGGTTCGGCGGCGCTGGCCGGGGCCGCGATGGTTCTGTACGACTCGCCCGACGCATCGGCGCGCGGGCTGGCGATGCCGCTGGCGAGCGCGACACTGCTGACTGGCACGCTCGGCCTGCTGGCGGTGATGATCTGGCGGCGGGGGCGCGCGGCATCCCCGACCGCTCGCAACCAGACGACGATGCTCCTGATCGGCGCGGTGCCCGCCTCGGTGCCCGGCGTCGCCCTCGCTGGATGGTGGCTGGCGACCGGCCATCTCTCGAACACCCTGCTCCCATTTGTTTACGTGCTGACGGTGCTGTTTCCGATCTCGGCGGCATACGCGGCGCTGCAGCATCGGCTGGTGGATACGGACCGGGTGATCACACAGTCCGTTTTGTACGGGCTGATGATCGCCTTGCTGACGGCCGCGTATTCGCTGATCGTCGCCGGGATCGCACTGTGGATTGGCCGCTCGATGCGTGACACGGCGCTCAGCCCGGTCGCGATCGTTGCGGCGATTTTTGTCGTCGCGGTGATCTTTCTCCCGCTGCGGCACTGGCTCCAGCGGACGATTGATGCGGCGTATTTCCGCACGCGGCGCAGCTATCAGGCGTCGCTGGAGCGTTTCTCGCGCGAGGTGCCGCACGCCGTCAGCCTGTCGGACGTGCTGGCGCTGGTGAAAAGCACGCTGGACGAGACGGTTGCGCCGACCCACGCGATCCTGTTCGTGCGCGATTCGGAGTCGCACCAGTACCAGGCGCAGCCCGATCCGGCCACCGGCGAGCGGCCAACGGACATCACCTTCGCGCCGGACAGCGGGTTGGTGCGCTATCTGACGGAGCAGGCGAGCATCCTGGCGCTGGACGAGCCGCGTCCCCTGCCGCTTGAGGTGGTCAGCGACCGAGCGCGACTGGCGGTGCTCGGCGCGCCGGTGCTGGTTGGCTTGCGCGGGCAGCGCGGGCTGGACGGTTTTCTCGCGATTGGTCCGCGACGGAGTGGGGCGCCCTATTTGCACGAAGATCTGCGCTACTTCGAGAGCCTGAGCGACCCGCTGGCGCTGGCGGTCGAGCGCGCGCAGGCGGTGGACGACCTGGAACGCCGCGTCCGCGTGCAGGACGTGCTCAGCCAGGTCAGCCGCGCGCTGAACTTTGCGATCGATTTCGACACGCTGCTCGAACTGCTCTACGCGCAGACCCGCCGCGTGATCCCGGCGCCGTACTTCACCATCGCCCTGCGGGATGCGCACACCGACGAACTGACCTATGTCTTCTACAACGAGGGCGACGAGCGCAACACCGAGCGCGAGGGCACTCGCTGGCCGATGGGGCTGGACCTTGTCAGCGAGATCGCGCGCACGCAGCAGACGATCCGCACCGACGATTACGTGCGCGAATCGCTCTCGCGGGATTCGCGCGGCCGGGTCGAGAACCCAAATCTCAAGGCGTGGATGGGCGTGCCGCTGGTGGCTGATTCGGGCGGCGGCGTGCTCGGCGTGATGGTCGCCGCGACGACCGATCCGGGCGTACGCTTCACCGACGAACAGCAAAGCCTGTTCTGGGACATCGCCAACCTCGCGGCGAGCGCGATCGACAAGTTCCAACTGTTCAACAAGACGCAGCAGCGCGCCCGCCAGCTTAGCGCGATCAACGAGATCGCGACGCGACTGGCGTCTGAGCTGGGGAACGTCGACCGTCTGCTGCGCCTGATCACCGAGAACGCCGTCCAGATCCTCGGCGCGGAAGCCGGGGCGCTGTTGCTGGTGGACGAGGAAACGGGCGACCTGGAATTTCGGGTCGTGGTTGGCGGTGGGGTGGACCTGTCGGGCGAGCGTATCCCGGCGGGGAGCGGGCTGGCGGGCGCGACCGTCCAGCGCGGCGCGCCGATCATCGTCAACGACCCAAGCCGGGACTCGCGCTGGTATGGCGATCTGCTGGCGGGCGATGGCGACGGCGGCTTTGAGTCGCGCGCGATCCTGTCCGTTCCGCTGCTGGCGCAGGGGCGTGCGATCGGCGTGCTGCAAACCATCAACAAGGTCGACGGCAGCATCTTCGTGCCGGAAGACGCCGATCTGCTGGCGACGTTCGCGGGGCAGGCCGCCATCGCGATTGAGAACGCGCGCCTGTTCGACATGACGGACCAGCAGCTTGCCCTGCGCGTGCAGGAGCTGGACACGATGCAGCGCATCGACCAGGAGCTCAACCGCACGCTCAACCTGAAGAACGTGGTCGACATCACGATGGACTGGGCGCTGCGCAAGAGCGGCGCGGACGCCGGGGCGCTGCTGATTTTCGACCGTGAGCGCAACGAGCTTCAACTCGTCGCCTCGTATGGCTACGAGCCGGACAGCCCCTTCGGCCAGCCGACCGGCGCGACGTATCCCGCCGACCGGGGCGTGATCGGGCGCGGCATCCGCTCCGGCCAGCCCTCGCTGATCACGGATGTGTCGATTGACCCGGCCTATGAGGAGACGCTGCCCGGCTGCGTCGCACAGTTGATCGTCCCGCTGTTCAGCGCCAATCAGGTGATCGGCGTCATCATCCTCGAAAGCGCGCAGGAAGGGGCGCTCGACCTGCTCGACCTCGACTTCGTCGCGCGCCTTGCGGAGCACGCCAGCCCTGCCATCGTGAACGCGCAGCTTTTCCAGGAACTGACCCGCGCCAACGAAGCGCGCAGCGAGTTCGTGAGTATCGTCGCGCACGAGCTTAAGAACCCGATGACCAGCATGCGCGGCTACACCGACCTTTTGCTGAAGGGCGTGGTCGGGCCGGTCAACGAGCAGCAGGCGGACTTCCTCAACACGATCTACGCGAACGTGATCCGTATGGAAACGCTGGTCAGCGACCTGAACGACCTGACCAAGCAGCAGACGAACAACCTGCGTCTGGAGATCGCACCGGTCAATCTGCGCGAGACGCTGGACGAGACGCTCCGCGCGCAGGAGAAGCTGATCGAAGACAAAGGGCAGACGGTCATCGTCGAGATGCCGGACGATCTGCCGCCGGTCGCGGGCGACTTCAACCGTCTGATCCAGATAATGACCAACTTCGTCTCCAACGCGAACAAGTACACCGGGGAAGGCGGCACGATCACCATCCGCGCCGAAGTCTCGCGGAACGTGTGGGATCCGCAGGGGCCGGGGCAGGTGGTCCACTGTTCGATCAGCGACACAGGGATCGGTATGAGCGAGGAAGACCTCGCGCAGTTGTTCGTGCCCTACTTCCGCAGCGAAGACCCGCGCACGCGCGAGCAACCTGGGACCGGCCTGGGGCTGGCGATCACGCGCGGGCTGATCGAG
>CBINGT010000151.1:0-8013 GCA_966250245.1 uncultured Anaerolineae bacterium | reverse complement strand
CCCCCCTGCGATGAAGAACTGGACCGGGATATCCCTGACGAGCGCTGCTGCGTCCAGAACGACATCCATGCCGTGCAGAGGTTTCATGGTCGCGTAGGTGAAGACGATGAAGCCGCCTGGCACCTCATAGTCGTGCTGTGGGCCGTCAGGACTGAATAGCGTCTCATCGACGCCGATAGGGATAGGAAAGAACTTGCTCTCCGGCACGTCGAAGATTCTGGCATAGTGCCGCGCGTTAGACTGCGTGTCGGTGAGCAGGACGTCGGCGTTTCGGAGTATGAACTGCTCGATGCGGTATATGATCCGCCCAACGAGCGACTCAGCCGAAAACTGCTTGCTCTCTTGAGTAAAAGAGTCGTAGGGTGAAACAAACTCGTCGAAAATGAGCTTGGCCTTCCTGCCCACGATCACGCGCACAAGCGGATAGATTTCGTGGCCGCGAAAGCCGAGCAGGTAGACCTCAGGGTGAACACGCAGCCGCAGCCGCAACAGCTTCCAGAGCGTTTCAAAATACCGGCGCATTCCAGGGGAGCTATTGCGCGCTTCATAAACCTTCAGGCCAGGAAGCTGTTTCAGCGCGGCAACCAAGAGCTCGGTGCGCCCGTGCTTTGGCACACCATACGATAGTATGTATCCGAGCTCCATTGGGGGCGCTGTTGTCGATCTCAAGCTGTCTCCCTGATCGCGCATATTCACTTGACGCTCTGGCTCCAGAATCGTTCGATCGAGCGTGCCGGGCGCGTTGTTCGCGCAGCTTTAGATCTGTCGCGGCGCTACGCTCTCCTCATGTGGAACGCGTTTTCGGGCAGCAGCCAGGAACACATAGACTGCAACGAGAATCAGCAGGTCAAGCAGCGTCCCTAGAAATCGATGGGCTACTGCCGCGGCTCCGGCGACCGGCGCGGCAAGCACCGGCTGCAAAAAGAGCACCAAACTCGCCTCGCGTGCGCCCAAACCGGACGGCAGGAACACGATCAGAAAGCCGATCAGCCAGGCCCCGCTCCATGCGATGCCCGCGTAAAGCGCATCACCTGTTTCAAGAGGTGTGAGCCCTTTCATAAAGCTGCCGAATGACAGCAGCAAAAGGGCGTGCAGCGCGCCATATGCCGCCAGCAAAAACCACGTATCCTTGTACGAAGCTAGCTTCTGGATGGCGACGGCAGGGGACAGCCGCTGCCAGCGCGTGACGAGCAGCAGCGCGCGGCGCAGCACCACCGGCCCCAGCGCCAGGCTCGCCACCACGGCGAGCAACGCAAGGATTGCCACGCTCGTCAGGCTCAGCACTTCCAGCCGGTAGAGGATCGGCAAGGAAAACAGCGCGCTCACCCAGGCCACGAAGACCATATCCAGCGCTAAGAGCGCGATGAGGATGCTGGCCGGGATTTGATTCTCGCGCCCATAAAGGGAGAGGGTCGCAAACGGCCATATCCCGCCGGGGATGTACCTCGTCAGGTGAGCGAGCAGGTACAGGCGGATACCTGTCGGATACGCGAGAGACAGCCCCAGCAGCTTGAGCATTTGGGCCCAAAGCACGCTGTGGAGAAGGATAAACGCCAGCGTCAGCGCCCCCGCCAATACGAGCAGCTCTGGCCGCAGTTGCCACTGGTGCGCCTGAATCTCTTTCCAGTTCGAGATCAGGGCGTTCACCAGAAAGCCGATCACCGCGATGGTCAAGAGCGTCCTGGCGGAAGATATCCATTTGCTCTGTAGCACAGGCGCCTCAGGTCGCAACTTACACACATAGAACAGCCTACCGGAAAGGTAGGCGTCCAAGTTCATTGTAGCAGCACCGATATACACAAGACAAAGTAGAAGCGTGCGGATCGCGCGCTTGGTCCGGGCTATCCCGCGTGGGAGTGCCGGGCCAAATTTTGCTAAGATCGAGGCTGGGCCTGTTCAACTGACGTGTTTTATTGGAAAATAGGCCGGTTGCGACGCGCTCACCGCGCCCCCGGAACACCCACCCACCACAGCCCGCACACAGTGAGGATACCAGTGTGATTACTACCAGGGATGACATCCGAAATATCGCGATCATCGCTCACGTTGACCACGGCAAGACCACCCTGGTCGATGGAATGCTCAAGCAGGCGAAGGTCTTCCGAGACGCCGCCGCTGCTGGCGAGCGCATCCTTGATTCCAATGCGCTGGAGCGCGAGCGCGGCATTACCATTCTGTCGAAAAACACCGCCGTCACCTGGAACGGCGTGAAAATCAACATTGTAGACACGCCCGGCCACGCCGATTTCGGCGGCGAGGTGGAGCGCGTGCTGAACATGGTCGACGGTGCGCTGCTGCTGATCGACGCGGTCGAAGGGCCGATGCCGCAGACGCGCTACGTGCTGCGCAAAGCGCTGGCGCTCGGCCTGCGCGTGATCGTGGTCATCAACAAGATCGACCGCCAGCACGCGCGCGCTACGGACGTGCTGAATGAGACGTTCGACTTGTTCGTGGAGCTTGGCGCGACCGACGAGCAGGCGGAGTTCCCGCTGATCTACGCGATCGGCCTGGAAGGCGTCGCGGGCTATTCGCCGGAGACGATTGGGGACGACCTGACGCCGCTGTTCGAGACGATCCTGCGCGAGATCCCTGGACCGACGGTGGACCTGGACGCGCCCGCCCGGCTGCAGGTCACCACGCTCGACTACGACCCGTACAAGGGGCAGATTGGCGTGGGGCGGCTGCTGTCTGGCGTGATGAAGCGCGGGATGGACGTCGTGCGCCTGACGCCGCAGGGGCAGCGCGTGCCGGGCAAGATCGATTACCTGTTCACCTATCACAACCTCGCGCGGCAGGAAGTGGCCGAGGCGACCGCCGGGGATATTGTCGCGTTCGCCGGGCTGGACGAGATCGGCATCAGCGACACGATCGCGCATCCTAGCGTCGAGGAGCCGCTTCCCGCGATCAGCATCGAGGAGCCGACCGTCCGCATGACCTTCGGCGTGAACACGTCGCCGTTCGCCGGGCGCGAGGGGAAGACCGGCTGGGGCACGTCGCGGCGGCTGCGCCAGCGGCTGTATGAGGAGACGCGCAGCAACGTCGCGCTGCGCGTGGAAGACGGCGCCACGCCCGATCGCTTTATCGTCAGCGGGCGCGGTGAACTTCACCTTGCCATTCTGATCGAGACGATGCGCCGCGAGGGCTACGAGTTCGAGGTGAGCAAGCCGGAAGTGATCTACCATACCGATCCCGACACCGGCGCCACGATGGAACCTGTTGAGGAAGTGTTCATCGAGGTGGCAGACGGGGTCGTCGGGACGGTGGTCGAGCTGCTCGGCGCGCGGCGCGGGCTGATGCAGGAAATGAACAGCTCCAACGGCACGACCTATCTGCGCTACCTCGTGCCGACGCGCGGCTTGCTCGGCTTCCGCTCCAACTTCATGCGGGCGACCAGCGGCCTCGGCACGCTGAACACGCTGTTCTACGGCTATCAGCCGCTCGCCGGGTCGATCCCGGGGCGGCAGTTTGGCAGCCTGGTGGCGTGGGAGCGCGCCGTCGCGACGACCTACGCCCTAACGCACTCCCAGGCGCGCGGGACGTTCTTCATCACCCCCGGCACCGAGGTCTACGAGGGGATGGTCGTCGGCGAGCACATCCGACCGGAAGACCTAGCCGTAAACGTCGGCAAGACCAAGCAACTCAGCGCGATCCATACCAAGTACTACGGCGAGGAACTGCGCCTCAACCCGCCGCGCCAGATGAGCTTGGACGACTGCATCGAGTTCCTGGCGGATGACGAGCTGCTCGAAGTGACGCCGAAAAGCCTGCGCATCCGCAAGCGTATTCTCAACAACGAGGAACGCCAGAAGGAGCAGAAGCGCCGCGACCGGATGCTCGAAGAGGCGTAGTGGTCGAAACGGGTTTCCATTCCATGTGACGTACGGGTCGGGCTTGCTCCGCCCGTTTTTTGTCGGCGGGGAAACCAAACGGGAAAGCGTGCGGCTTGCGGGACGTGCCGAGCAGGCGTGTTGACGCTATGATCTGGCGTGCCGGGCAGCCGTGCTTTCGCCCGGACAACACGCGGGAGAGCGCGACGTGCTGTATAACCTGACGCCTGAAATCCTGCTGGGCCGCGTCATCGGCCTGGTGATCGGCTTTACGCTGCACGAGTGGGCGCACGCCTACACCGCCTATCGCCTCGGCGATATGACCGCTTACCGCCAGGGCCGCCTGACGCTCGACCCGCGCGCCCACATCGAGCCGATCGGCATCATCCTGGCGCTGATCGCCGGGTTTGGTTGGGCGCGGCCTGTGCCGGTCAATCCGCGCGCATTTTATCCGAACGAGACGCGCGGCTTTGTGATTGTCTCGCTCGCCGGGCCGGTGATGAATCTGATCGTCGCGGCGGTGTTCGGCCTGCTGATCCGGCTGCTGATCAACCTCGACATGATCAACAGCTTCCTCTATACCGTCCTGGCGACGGTGGTGCTGTTCAATATCGTGCTGTTCCTGTTCAACCTGATCCCACTCTCGCCGCTGGACGGCTACCGGATCGCGGTCGGCGTGCTGCCCCGCGAGTCGAGCGCGACGCTGGTCCGCTACGAGCGGGAGACGACCTTCGCGCTGATGCTGATCATCATGCTCGGCGCGATCACGAATGGGCGGCTCGACCTGCTGGGGACGGTCCTCGGGCCGCCGATCCGGTTCCTCTTCCGAACTTTGGTGTAGGGGCAACGTGCGCGCGCTATATCGTATCGGGCAGGGGCTGCGCGCCCTGACGACGTGGTTGCAGCCTGTCGAAGATGAGCGGGCAGAGCGGATTCTGCCGCCCGCGCTGTATGCGCTCTACCGGCGGATGGGCCGCTCCGAGCGCCAGCACAGCCTGCGCGTGCTGCGCGAGCTTCAGACTGCCGGGCACGACGACCCCGATCTGCTGGTGGCTGCGCTGCTGCATGATGTCGGCAAGACGCGTGCGCGCTTCACCGTGTTCGACAAAACGCTGGTCGTGCTGGTGAAAGCGATCGCCCCGCGCTACTACTGGCGCTGGGGGAGCGGCACGTCGCGGGGGTGGCGGCGCCCCTTTGCGGTGAGCGTGCAGCATCCGGCCTGGGGCGCGGAGATGGTCGCCGAGGCGGGCGGATCGCCGCGCGTGGTCGAGCTGATCGCGCGCCACCAGCAGGCGCTTAACAGTCCACCGCAGACGGAGACGGATCACCTGCTGCTTGCGCTGCAAGCGGTGGATGATGTGAGCTAAAGAGCAGCAAAGAACAGCGATAAAGAAGCCAAAAATAGCGAAGAACGAGTGTGTGTCGGCGGCGCAGAACCTCACCCCTGGCCCCTCTCCATGCATGGAGAGGGGAAAAGGGGCCGGGGGTTAAGGGGTGAGGTTTCCCCGGCGAGCGTCGCGATAGTTACTACGACTGCCCTTCGCTGCTTTTAACTGTCTTTAGCTGCTTCTGGCTTCCGGGTACAATAGAGCCAGTCATCCCCGCAGACGGAAAAAGGATTGCACCATGCAGGTTCATGTGACGATCATAGGACTGGACCGGCTCGGCGGCTCGATCGGGCTGGCGCTCAAACGCTATCAGACGCGACCCGATGCCCGGCACAGCTTCGTGATCCTCGGCAGCGACAATACCAACGAGCCGATGAAGGCCGCCCAGAAGATCGGAGCGATCGACGATTTTCACCGCGACAAGGTCAAGGCGGTCGAAAATGCGGAGCTGGTGATCACTAATCTGCCATACGGGCAAACGGAAGGGCTGCTGGCGCGGATCGGTCCGGCGCTGAAGCCAGGCGCGGTCGTGCTGGACCTGTCGGTGCTCAAGCAGCCGGTGCTGCAATGGGCGCGCGAATTCTTCCCGAAGAACGCGCAGGGGCAGGAAGTCGCCTATCTGGTCGGCGTGACGCCGATCGTCAACGTCTCCGGGCTGTACAGCGGCTCGGTCGAGGTTGAGGACGCGCGCGCCGATCTGTTCGACAGCTCCGAAATCCTGATCGCGCCCGATACCTCGTGCCCGCCTGAAGCGGTCCAGCTTGCCGAAGACGTCGCCCGGCTGATGGGCGGCAAGCCGCGCTTTATTGACCCGGCCGAGCACGACGCCCTGATCGCGGCGACCGAGGAGCTTCCGGCGCTGCTTGGCGCGACCTTGTTTTACACGCTGGAACGGTCGGAAGGTTGGGCTGAGCTTCAGCGCATGGTCAACCCGACGCTCGCGCTGGCGATCCAGAGCTTGCGGCTCCGCGAGCGCGAAGACGCTCTGGCGCTGCTGTCGTACAACCGCACCAACGTCCTGCGCCACCTCGACAACCTGATCGCCCGGCTGAACGAAGTACGCGGCGTGCTGGCCGCTCCCCCGGAAAATGGCGAGCTGGAAGCGTTCCTCGACGTGGTCTATGGTGCGTGGCAGAAGTGGGATGTCAAGCGTTACAGCGGGAACTGGGACGATGCGCGCGCCCCGGAGAAACTGCCGGGTCCGCTGAGCAGCATGGGCGGGATGTTGTTTGGCCGCCTGGGGCGCAAGTCCGACGAGGATAAGGACGACGAATAGCGAAAAGTGAGGGGAGTAGGGAGTGGGGAATAGGCAATAGTTCCGACTGCCTACTCCCTATTCCCTACTCCCCGTTTTTGCGCAGCGGGAGTGTATGGGAGTCGAACCCACCGCGGCCCGCGCTGTGCGACCCGCCGCCAGTTTTGAAGACTGGGAAGCCCACCGGGACTCAGACACCCCCACAGATCATCATAGCCCATCGCGGCGCAGATTTCCAGGCCGAGCGCGCCTTACACCCGTCCCAGGCGGGACCAATCGCCGGGACCGCGCACGCGATCGTCGCCGCGCCGCCGCGTGATGTTCAGTGCATCCAGCCGTTCCAAAAAGTCGATTGCGTAGCGGCGGGTCGTGCCGAAGTGGTCGCGCAGCACGCCGACGTTCAGCGGCTCGCCGCGCTCCAGCCGCTCGCGAGCAAATGCGGCCCACTCCGCCAGCACGTCCGGCGCCAGCACAACCTCGCTGCTGATGGGGACCAGCTCGCCGCGCTCGATCAGGCTGTTGAGCAGCGCATCGCCTACCATCTCGCGCGCCTGCTGGACGGTCGGCGGGGTGTGCGGCTGCTCCGCGAACGCGCGCCGCAGCCGGGCGAGCGCGTCTTCCTGCGCCGCGCTGAGGCGGACGGTGTGCTCCGGCAGGCGAACGGCGCCGCCCTCGGCCGGTACAATCACCCCCTCGCGCACCAGCCAGTCGAGCGCCACGGCGAATGTTTCCGGCTCAAGCCGCAGGCGGCTGCGTAACGACTCCGGCGGCAGTCCCAATCGCTGCGGCTCTGCGGCGTGGAAGCGCGCCAGCACGCGCCGCGCCCGGTCGGCCAGCCGCGCCCACGCGCCGGGATGCAGCGCCCAACCCTGTCCGTCGAGCAGCAGATCGCCCCGTTGCGCCGCCTGCGCGATCTGGTCGTCCGAGAGACCGAGCGACTCCACTCGTACCGGGCCGCGCGCATCCGACAGCTTGAGCAGCGCGATCGCCAGCGGATCGCCGCTTGCCAGCGTGGCGAACCGGGCGATCACTTCGGGGCGGTGGCGCTTCCAGCGGCGGCCGGGTGCGGTGTCGAGGATCACGCCGCCGCCGACCGTTTCGGCAGGCGAGGCGCGGCGAATAATGTAGCGGTCGCCCGGCGCGGCGACGACCGGACGCTCCAGGCGGATCTGCACCCAGCTTTCCTCGCCGGGCAGCACCTGATCCCGGTCCAGTAGGCGCACGTGCGCCATCACTTCCGCCGCGCCAATGAACAGCTTGACCTCGTCGTCATGCTCCAGCGGACGATGCGCCTCGGGCAGATAGCGCAGCCGCGCGTCGATCAGCGTGGTGGGATGCCACGCGCCCGGCAGGCCGAGCACATCCCCGCGCGCCAGATCGCTTTTCTCCACGCCGCGCAGGTTGACCGCCACCCGCTGCCCGCGCTCGACATGCTCCATCTGCTGCTCGTGCGACTGCAAGCCGCGAATCCGCGCCCGCACGCCCGCCGGTTGGATCTCGACTTCCTGCCCGACGCTCAGCCCGCCGCCGGTCAGCGTCCCGG
>CBINGT010000150.1:0-8038 GCA_966250245.1 uncultured Anaerolineae bacterium | reverse complement strand
AAGGCGCGCAGGCTGCGCATCACGTTATGCTCGCGCACGGCGCGGCGTTCCGCGTGATGCGGCAGAACCTCGGGCCGGACGCGCAGCTTGGCATTGTGTACGCCATGAGCCCGATCGAGACGACCAGCGACGACCCCGAAGTGGTCGCCCGCCAGCAGGAAATGGACGCGCGCACCAACCGCTGGTTCCTCGACCCGGTGCTGCTCGGCGAATATCCCGAGATCCTGCTCAACACGCCGCCGTGGGCGAATTTGCAGATCGAGCCGGGCGATATGGAGCAGATCCATACGCCGGTGGACTTCGTGGGCATTAACTACTACAGCCGCACCGTGCTCAGCCCGCAGAGCAACGACCGGGGCGACCTGCACGATACCGCGCGGGTGCCCGGCTCGGAATACACCGCGATGGGCTGGGAAGTCTACCCGCGCGGGCTGTACACCACGCTCAAGCGCGTGCACGAGCGCTATGGCGTCCCGGCGCTGTACGTGACCGAAAACGGCGCCGCGTTCGACGACGTGCTGACGCCTGACGGCAAGGTGCACGACGAGCGCCGGACCGCTTACCTGCACGATCACTTTGTTGTCGCGCAGCGCGCCATCGCCGAGGGCGTCCCGCTGAAGGGCTATTTCGTGTGGAGCCTGATGGACAATTTCGAGTGGGCGCTCGGTTATGAGAAGCGCTTCGGGATCGTGTACGTAGACTATCAGACGGGCACGCGCTATTTGAAAGACAGCGCGCGCTTCTACCAGCAGGTGATTCGCGCCAACGCCCTGCCGACGGCCTAGCGCCGCGACAAACGGGCAAACCGAGGGGCGTACCTATTTCGCTTGGTACAGTTCCCATTTCTGGTATATGCTCGTGTGCAAAAGAGATGGGCTGCAATTTTAGCACATATGTGCTAAAATGAGGCAAGCGACGGGGCGGCAGAGGGATATTCTGCCTTTGCCGCGCCCCATTCCTGTTGTTGAGTAAGTTGTCAGGTCAGGTCGATGCAACCACCTTATCGCCGACCGTTCGACGAGGACGACGACCCGGACGACGAGCCGCTGTCGCCTCTCGATCTTCGCGGCAGCTATCGCAACCGGGCGGATGCCGACGATGAGCCCGACGCCGACCGGCCGAGTCTGCTGGCGCGGACGAGCGGCCTTGTGCCCGATCGCAAACCGCCCTCGCGAGACGATGATAAGGACAAGGGCGGCGGGTTTAAGATGCCGTTCCGCCGCAGCGCCGACGAACCCAAAGGTGGCACGCCGTCGCGGTCGCCATTCGGCGTACGCGGCGATGACCCGCGCGAGGAGTCCGGCGGGCGGCGCTTGCCGCTGCCTGGTCGTGGCAAAGACGATAAGAAGGACGACGACAAGAAGTCGGGTCGCGGTATCGGGCTTCCGTTTGGCAAGAGCGACAAGCAGCCAGCCAAACCGGAGAAGAAGGACTCCGGTGGGAGCAAGTTCGGGCTGCCTCTCCCCGGCCGAGGCAAGGACGATAAGAAGGACGACCGCCCCGCGCGGCCTGCGTTAGGCGGAGCAGCGCCCTCGCGCCTGCCCGGCAAATCCGATGCGAAAGACGAGAAAAAGGGCGGTCTGCTGGGCGGCGTGCTCGGGCGCAACAAGGACGACAAGCCCGACAACAAGAGTAGCGCGCGTCCAACGGGGATCCCGCCGCGCCGCAGCAGCCCGTTCGATGAAGACGACGCCCGCCCCGGACGGCTGTCCGGCTCGTCTTCGCCCCCGCCTCGGAGCGGGGAAAGCTCGTTCCGCTCGCCACTGGGCGGCGGGCCGAGCGATCGCAGCCCGGCGCAGCGCAGCCCGCTTGGCGGCAGCAGCGACCGCGAACGCAGCCCCTTTGGCGGCCCGGCGCGCAGTCCGCTCGACCGCGGCGAAAGCACGCCGCCACGACGCTCTCCCTTTGACGATGACGACGACGGCCCCGGCGGGCTCCCGACGCGCTCGTCTGGGCTGGGCACGTCCCGCCCGGCGGATCGCCCCGCAGCGGGTAGCCCTCTTGACCGCAGCGAGCGCTCCCCATTAGGCGGGCGGCGCGAGGAGCCGGAGAAGAAGTCCGGCGGCGGCCTGCTGGGCAAGCTGCGACGCGGCAAAGACGACGATAAGGCCGCCGGGCCGCCCGGCCCGAAAGCCGCGCGCTCCACGTCTCGCGCCCTGCCGCAAACCACCAAAGCGCCGCGCATTGTCAAGCATGGGCTTGACCTCGATCGCAAGCTGGACCTGATCGGCGTGTCGCTGGTGGGGTTCGCGCTGGTGGTGTTCTTCGCGGTGCTGCCGTCGATGTCGTTCGGCCTGCTGCCGCCCGTCACCGGCGGGCTGACCGGCACGATCAACCACATCCTTTCGCAGTTGTTCGGCTGGGGGAAGATCGTCTGGCCGTTGACCAGCGCGGTAATCGGCCTGTGGCTGATGATGCGCTATTTCGGCGGGCAGATGTTCGAGGTGGACTATTTCCGCGTGGTCGGCGCGATTTCGCTGTACGCCTGCGCGCTGACGTGGCTGCATTTCTTCGAACTGGTCAACGACCCGGCGCCGACGGTCGAGGCATTCAGGGAGATTTCGTACGCCGTCGCCGTCGAGGAAGGGCAAGGCGGCGGCTGGTTTGGGCACCAGTTCTACTTAATGCTGCTCAGCCAGCTTGGCGACTTGGGCGCAGTGTCGGTAATGATCGCGTGGCTGGTCGTCAGCCTGATGTTGACGTTCGATGTGTCGCTGGTAGAGCTTGGGCAGTTCCTGGCGGCGGCGCTGGCCGTGTTCAGCGTCAGCCCGGCGGAGCGCGCCCGCAAGCGTGAGGCGCAGGAAACCGCCCAAGCGCCTGAGGTCGGCGTGACGCGGCCCGGCGAGAAAGGCCCCCGCCCGCGCCAGATGCCGCTGGCGCCCAGCACAGCGGCGGCCGGAGTCGATGGCGGGAGCGTCCCGGCGGCAGATGCCAGCGGGCTGCGCCCCACCCCCGTGATCCGTCGCCCCGGCAGCGCGGAGCCTGCGGCGTCCGGCGAGCCATCTGCGGCCGCGCCGGTCCCTGGCGCAGCGCAAGCGTCCATCTCCACCGAGGCGGCCGAGGCAGAAGCGCCCGCCAAAGAGGGGAAGGGCCTCTTTTCGCGCACGCGGATACCGGGCCTGCGCCGCTCCAGCGCGCCGGAAAAGCCCGCCGATGGCGAGGCATCGGACAGCGGAAAGGTCGCAGCCGCCGCTGCAGCAGGCGCCGTTGCGGGAGCCGGGCTAGGCGGGCGGTTCGGGCGGATGTTGCGCCGCAACCAGCCGGATGAGGGCGAGAAGCCCGACGCCGCCGAAACGCCAGCCGCCGAGCCGATGAAGCAGGAGCAAGCGCCTTCCGCTGAGGCAGCCGCTACCCTGCTGGATGCTGAATCGCCGGTCGGCGAAACGCCCGCCCCCGAGGAAGATCGCCCGTTCGCGCCGCCGCGCCGCATGAGCGGATTCTCCTTGCCGCCACGCGATCGCGCCGCGAGCGCCCCGGACGACGAGGATACAGACGCCGCGGAAGAAGACGCCGCGCCGGAACTGCCGGGGCGTCCGCTGCCTGCGGCCGGATTGCGCCGCGCCGACGACGAGACCCCGGCCAGTGGCCTGACGGTCCGCCCGCCGGAGCGCGCCGAGCCTGCCGCGACGATTGGCTCCACGCCAGACGAAGCAACGGACGAAACGTCGAGCGAGGACGAGGCGGAGCCCATTACCGGGCGCGCGCTGCCGTTCGCCAACCCGTTCCAGCGGCGACCGTCCATCGAGCCGCGCAAACCGGCGGAACCCGCTCAGGCCGAGAAAAACGGGGACGCGCCAGAATCGCCGGAGCCGGACGCCGACGAGGTCGCGCCGCCTGTGCGCCCTGGCCGTGAGGAACCGCCGCCGCGCCGCGTGCTGCCATTCCGCGACGAGCCTGCCGCGCCAGTGGATCGCGCGCCACTGGATGCGCCGCCCATCCGCGAGCGATCGCCCTTCGCGCGCCCGGCGGAAAGCGAGTCGGTACGCTCGTTCCTGGACGACATCAACCTGCCGAAGCGCCCATCCGCCAACGGCAGCGATACGGACGACGCTCCCACGCCTGCCAGCAAGCCGGATGAGAAGCCGGACGAGGCGCAGCAGAGCGGGTCCGGCCTGGGCGCCGCGGTGGCAGGAGCAGCCTTGCTCGGCGCGGCTGCCGGGTTAGCTGCCAGCAGCGGCGACCGCGACGCCAAACCCGAGACGCCGGACGGCGAGAGCGAGACGGCTCCCGCCCGGCCAGTCGGCCTGCCGCAACGCGAATTCCCCCGTCCCGGCGCCGCAACGCTCACCGACGAGGATGAGGACGACCTCGATCTACTTGACGACGAGGACGATCTGGACGACGAGGCGGACGAGGAAGAAGGGCTGTTCGATACGCCCGCCCGTCCGGCTGGGCTGGTCCGCCCGCCGCAGCGCCCGCAGACCGCCGCGCCACCCCAACGGCCGGAGCCACGAGCGAGCGACGCGGGCGTGCGAGCCGCCAACGAGTTCACGCAGCGCATGGCGCACGAAGACCCTGAGCAGACGCGTCCATCCGACGACTTCACGCGGCGCGCGCCCGCTCCTAAGTCGGAGCCGCCATCCCGCCCGGTGACTACCACGAACAAACCAAAGCGCGTCGAATACACCCTGCCGGACATCGGCAAGACGCTCAAGGCGGGCAAGGAACAGCGTGTGAACGACGACGTGCTGCTCGCCAAAGCGAAGGTGATCGAGGACACGCTGGCGAGCTTCGGCGCGCCGGGCAAGGTGGTCGAGGTCAACCCCGGCCCGGTAATTACGCAGTTCGGCGTGGAGCCGGATTACCTCATCGCGCGCTCTGGCAAGAAGACTCGCGTCAAGGTCGGCTCGATCGCGCGGCTCGACGCGGATCTGGCGCTCGCGCTGGCGGCCAAGTCGATCCGTATTGAAGCGCCGGTTCCTGGCAAGGGGTTTGTCGGGATCGAAGTGCCGAACGACGAGAACACGCTCGTCACGCTGCGCGACGTGATCGAGTCGCAGGAGTTCAAGCGCATCCAGTCGAAGCTGGCGATCGCGCTCGGCCTCGGGGTGGACGGCACGCCCGTCGCCGCCGACCTGACCGCCATGCCGCACCTGCTGATCGCCGGGACGACTGGTTCCGGTAAGTCGGTCTGCGTCAACGCGATCATCACCTGCCTGCTGGCGAAGAACACGCCCGAAGACGTGCAGTTCATCATGGTGGACCCCAAGCGCGTCGAGCTAACCGGCTACAACGGCATCCCGCACCTGGTTGCGCCGGTCGTGGTGGACCTGGAGCGGATCGTCGGCGTGTTGCAGTGGGTCCAGCGCGAGATGGAAGATCGCTATCGCCGCTTTGCGGACACCGCCTCGCGCAACATCCTGGACTACAACCGCAAGCTGAGCGGCGACCAGCCGAAGATGCCGTATCTGGTCGTGGTGATCGACGAGCTGGCCGACCTGATGATGCTGGCGCCGGACGAAACCGAGCGCTTGCTGGCGCGTCTGGCGCAGATGGCCCGCGCGACCGGCATCCACCTGATCATCAGCACGCAACGCCCCAGCGTGGACATCATCACCGGGCTGATCAAGGCGAACTTCCCGGCGCGAATCGCGTTCGCGGTGGCCTCGTCGGTCGACTCCCGCGTGATCCTCGACCAGCCGGGCGCGGAAAAGCTGCTCGGCCGTGGCGACATGCTCTACCAGTCGCCGGATGCAGCCGCGCCGCTCCGCATGCAGGGCGTGTTCGTGTCGGACGAAGAAATCAACGCCATCACGAGCCACTGGCGGCTGCAGGCGCGTCCAACCGGAGACGGCATGGGCCGCAGCATCAACTTCAACGCCGCGCCGATGGATGGCGGGCGTAGCGGCGCGTCCCTGCCGATGAGCAGGGGCGACGGCCAACCGTCGTTCTGGGATGCGCCAGGCGCCATGTCGTTCGACTCGGACTATGACGAAGGCTCGGAGACTGACGAGCTCTATCGCGAAGCGGTCGAGATCGTGCAGAACCTGGGGCGCGCGTCGATCTCGCTGCTCCAGCGCCGCCTGCGGATCGGCTACACCCGCGCGGCACGCCTGATCGACATGATGGAAGAAGAGGGCATCGTCGGCCCGGCGGAGAGCGGCAGCAAGCCCCGCGAAGTGTTGAAGTTCGACTGAGCCAACCCACCGCAAGAACAGCCAAAAGCAGCTAAAATCTACACCTGGGCGGCTTTGATTCGGGCTGCCTCTGGCTGTTCCTGGCTGTTTTCGGCTGCTTTTAGCACACACCACGAGGACTGCGATGAGTCTGTTTACTCGTTCCAGCGGCATCCTGCTGCACCCGACTTCGCTGCCCGGTCGCTATGGCATTGGCGACCTCGGCGATTCTGCTTTTCGCTTCGTGGACTGGCTGGCAGATCAGGCGCAGGGCGTCTGGCAGGTGTTGCCGCTCGGCCCGACCAGTTACGGCGACTCGCCCTACCAGACTCTTTCAGCGTTCGCCGGAAACCCAAACCTGATCAGCCTGGATCGTCTGGTCGAGCGCGGCTGGCTCAGCCAGGACGACCTCGCAGACGTGCCGGATTTCCCGACTGATCGCGTCGATTACGGCCCGGTGATCCAGTATCACGATGCCAAGCTGCATCTCGCCTTCGAGCGATTTAGCGCCAGCAACGACGCGCAGACCACCAAAGCGTTCGAAGACTGGTGCATGCAAAACACGACCTGGCTGGACGATTTCGCGCTGTTCATCGCGCTGAAACGGGCGCACGGCGGCCGTCCGTGGGTCGAATGGCCGGAGCCGCTCGCTCTCAGCGACCCGGACGCGCTGACGCAGGCCCGCGAGCAGTATGCGACCGAGATCCGCGAGCATGCCTGGCAGCAATGGCTGTTCAGCGAGCAGTGGAACGCGCTCAGGCAGTACGCGGCGGACAAGGGGATTCGCCTGTTCGGGGACCTGCCGATCTTCGTGGCGCATGACAGCGCGGACGTGTGGGCGCACCGCGACTTGTTCTACCTGGACGAGAAAGGTCAGCCGACGGTGATCGCGGGCGTTCCGCCGGACTATTTCAGCGAGACGGGGCAGCGCTGGGGCAATCCGCTCTATCGCTGGGATCGCATGCGCGAAACCGGCTACGCGTGGTGGATCCAGCGATTCCGCGCCGTGTTGAAGACGGTCGACTTCGTGCGGATCGACCATTTCCGCGGCTTCGAGGCGTATTGGGAGATCCCGGCGGAAGAAGAAACCGCGATCAACGGCCAGTGGATCCCCGGCCCCGGCGCGCACTTCTTCCAGGTGGTGAAGCAAGAACTGGGCGACCTGCCGATCATCGCGGAAGACCTCGGCGTGATCACGAAGGAAGTCGAGGAACTGCGCGAACAGTTCAACCTGCCGGGGATGAAGGTGCTTCAGTTCGCGTGGAGCAACCCGAAAAACCCCTTCCTGCCGCACAATCACGTCGTCAACTGCGTAGTGTACAGCGGCACGCACGACAACAATACGACGCTCGGCTGGTGGGAAGAGGAAATGGACGACAACGCACGCCGCTTCATGACCGACTATCTCGGCTATGAGGTGCGCGATCCAGTCTGGACGCTGATGAAGATCGGGATGCAGTCGGTCGCGCATACGTTCATCATGCCGCTGCAAGACCTGCTCGCGCTGGGGTCGGATGCGCGCATGAACACGCCCGGCAAGCCTGCCGGAAACTGGACGTGGCGCTTTACTGAGGAACTGCTTCAGCGGCGGGCGAATCCGGCGCTGGCGCATCTAACGTGGCTCTACCAACGCCGCGCCGACCAGCAGCAGAAGGAATACGGCGACGTCGCCGTGATGGACTGAAACGCGCAATCGCACGAGTCATTGGCTGCAAAAAGCGCCCCGGCACATTAACCGGGGCGCTTCGTATTTCCAGGGCGCTCAGGGTGCACCTCAGCTTCCCCTGTTGGGCAACGATGCGCATGGGGATTCGTACAAGACTTTGGAGACGAAGACCTAATGCGCAGGTCTAACAGGGAGAGGAAACACATGGGCGCAAGGAACAAGATCGCGCGGATGGTGCTCGTCCTGCTGGTTCTGC
>CBINGT010000149.1:0-8058 GCA_966250245.1 uncultured Anaerolineae bacterium | reverse complement strand
CGATCGGCCGGTGGATAAACTGGTCCGGTACCGCATCCTCAGTTTAGCATAGCCCGCGATTCGGGTCTATCTTCTCGGGGTGCGAATCCCCGCAGGTAACCTCTGTGATAGCAGACAAGTTAAACAAAAAGGCGTTTTCTCCGGCTGTGGTGTGCGATTGTACGGTATAATGATAAAGATTATGTGAAATTTACCGCAGCGCATCGACCGACGCAGCGAGGAGCACAGAGGGCAGCATGTTTTCGACGAACGACAATGCAAGTCGAGACAGCGCGCGTCAGGGCGAGGAGTTTATCGCGCTGGTGCACCAGAAGATGGGCCGCTTGGTTCAGGAATTTGCCAACGGTGAGATCAACCGGACGCAGTTTCACCGGCTGTACGACCGCTATCAACGGCAGATCGCCGCTGTAACGCAGCTTTTGACCGAGTCCGATCCGGCCCTGTGGCGTTCGGCGGTCGCGGATGGAGAAGACACGCAGCATCTGAAGAAGCGCCTGTCCGCCAAGGCGATCGGCATGGCGGTTTATTGGGGCGAGGACGATCGCCCGCTGCAAACGTTTGGCACGTTCGACATTCCCCCGGCGCAGGTGCGGCCCATGCTTGAAGGCTACCGGCGCGCGGTAGGTGACGTGTTCCGCGCCGGGATGCGTCGCACCGAGCTTGACGACGGGCGCTGGCTGTGCTTCGTGCCCGGCAGGCGGACGACGCTCGTCGCGCTGTTTTCGCTGGAGCCGTCCGACAACCAGCTTACTACGCTCGACCGGCTTCACCAGGATTTTGAAGAAGCGAATCATCATGCGCTGGAGCAACCGGTCCCTAACCCAGACGTCCTGGCGTACCCCTATTACGCCTTCGTCCAACAACGCGGCAGAGCGCACGATCAGTCTTAGGAGGCGCCTGCTGACGTTTTAGGGGCCGGTACCTTTTCGCCGGATGGGGAGCTTAAGGAATTTAGATGACCAGCGCATTCCGGTGGAGGAAGCATACCCGATCGGGGCTTCTAGCGGCATCGCTGTTCGTCGGGCTGTATGTCACCAGTCTGTACAATTTTCTGCTGGTGCACAGCCTCGCCGAAGGCTTCAGCATTGTCGTGGGATTTAGCATCTTTCTGTTCGCCTGGAATTCCCGCCCCTTTCTGAAAACCGACTATTTCCTGTTTCTCGGCGTTGCGTATCTGGCGGTGGCGGGGCTCGATTTTCTCCACACGCTCGCCTACAAGGGAATGGGCGTCTTCCCGGAATATGATGCCGACTTGCCGACCCAGCTCTGGCTGGCGGGGCGCTTTGTGCAGAGCGGCGCGCTGCTGGCAGCGCCCGTTTTCCTGCGCCAGCGGTTACCAGTGCGGGCAGGGCTCGCGATATTCGGTGGGCTGGGGGCGTTGTTCTCCGCGCTGATCTTCGGGCGGGTGTTCCCGGCGGCGTACGTCGAAGGCGATGGGCTGACTGCCTTCAAGCGGGTTAGCGAGCTGGTGATCGTAGTGGCGCTGGCGGGCGCGGTGTGGACGCATCTACACCGCCGCGACTCGTTCACGCCGTCGGTGTTCGCGCTGATTCTTGGCTCGATCGGGCTGACGATCCTCTCCGAGTTGGTGTTCACCTTCTATCTGAACATCTACGACATCCTCAACCTGATCGGGCACTACCTCAAGATCGTCGCGTTCTACCTCATTTACAAGGCTGTGCTGCAGACCGGGTTAGTGCGCCCGTTCGAGCTGCTCTTTCATGACCTTGAAGAAGCCCAGCGTCGCTACCGGTTGTATTTTCAAAACACGCTCAATTCGCTGGCGATCTTCCGGGTGGAGCGCGACGGCAGCGGTGAGACGTTCCGCTACATTGATGGCAACCAGTCGCTGACCCGCCTGCTGGATATTGAGCCGAGAGGGAGTGTCGGCAAGCTGGTAGCTGAGCTATCGCCCGCGTTGGACGGTTCGGCGCTCACAGATTTGTTCCGCGCGGCCTATCGGCAGGGCCGCGCGCAACGCGCCGAACTTGCCGAGCTGGACGGCGAGCGCACCTTCAGCGTCGCCGTGTTCCCGGTCAGCACCAACGAAATCGCGATGGCAATTGAGGACATCACCGAGCGCAAGCGCGCTGAGGCGATTCTGCAAACCAGCGAGGCACGCCTGCGCACCGTGCTCGAGAACATGCCGGTGCTGCTGTTCGGCGTCAACGAGGATGGGCGCATCGTCACCTGGAACCGGGAATGCGAGCGGGTGACCGGCTACAGCGAAACCGAAGTGCTGGCTGATCCGCACGCGCTCGAAAAGCTGATCCCGGATGCCGCCAGCCGCCAGTCATTGGTTGCCGGTGCGTCGGATGGACGCACGGCGTTTCGTGGCGTCGAGGTCGAGCTGATGTGCAAATCCGGCCCGCCGCGCCGTATCTCGTGGTCGAGTGTGGCGAGTGAGTTCCCTGTCGCGGGCTGGGCGGACTGGGTGATCGGCGTAGACATCACCGAGCGCCGCATGATCGAGGCGTTGGAGCGCGATCAGCGCCAGCTTGCCGAGGCGCTGCGCGACGTTGCCAACGCGCTCAACAGCGCGCTGGGCCTGCCGGAAGTCTTCGACCGCGTGCTGGGCAATCTGGAGCGTGTCATCCCGCACGATCTGGCAGACATTCTGCTGATCGATTCCGAGACGGGCGCGGCGCGCATTGTAGGCAGGCGCAGCGAGGATGCGGCGCTCCACCCCGATCTGGGCGATCGGGCGCTATCGATTGCCGAGACGCCGCATCTTCGCGAAATGATGACAACGCGCGAGCCGCTGATCGTAGACGATGCGCAGGCGGAAACCGGCCTGCGGATCAGTCACAACGTCAACTGGCGCGGCTTCCTCGGCGTGCCGATCGTGCTTGAAGACCAGGTGATCGGGTTTATCGAGCTGGGCAGCCGCCAGCCGAATTTCTTCACGATCGCCCATGCCGCGCGCCTCGAAGCGTTCGCCGAGCAGGTTGCGATCGCGATCTACAACGCGCGCTTGCTGGAGCAGGAACGCGCGCTGATCGCGGCGCAGGAGCGCGAGCGTCTGGCGCGCGAGCTGCACGACGCCGTCAGCCAGACGCTATTCTCTGCCAGCATGATCGCCGAGGCGTTGCCCCGTCAGTGGAAGCGCAATCCCGACAAGGCGCTAGAGCAGTTAGCAGAGCTTCACCACCTTACGCGCGGCGCGATGGCGGAAATGCGCGTTCTGCTGCTTGAGCTGCGCCCGACCTCCCTGCTGGAAGTCGATCTGCCGTCCCTGTTGCGCCAGCTTGTCGAAGCGATCCGCAGCCGCAAGCGTATGTCGTTGCAACTTGAGATCGAGGGCGAGTTCGATCTCGATCCGGAGATCAAGCTGGCGCTGTATCGCATCACGCAGGAAGCGCTCAACAACATCGCCAAGCACGCTCAGGCGACCCAGGCGTCGATCCAACTCTCGCACAACGGGCAGGGCATCGCGCTGGTGATCCGCGACAACGGGATCGGCTTTAACCTGGACGACGTGCAGGCGACCAGCCTGGGGCTCGACATCATGCGCGAGCGCTCCGAGGAGATCGGCGCGGAGCTACGGGTCTCGTCGGAGCCGGGGAACGGGACGTGCGTGCAGCTTTTTCTTGGTACTGAGCGCGGGCTAAGCGGGCAGCGGCATGGCCGGACGGTCGGCGCGAGGGGAACGGAGAAGGCCGATCCGCTGCGGACCGTAGACAGCGCGTCGTCCCAGGCCGAAACGGGCGGAAGCTGATCGCGTGCGCTACGGCTCTCCATAAACGCAGCGGTAGATCGTCACCTCGCCTGATGACCACTCTTCGGCACAGTGCTGCTCGACAAACGCGAAGACCGGCGTCAGGTCGGTAGTGTCTGCACGGCCCCCGCTCGCCAGCCACTGCGCGCGGGTTTCCTGGTCCAGCGGGGGGATGCGGTCGCCATCCTCGACAGTCGTGTCGACAATCAGCGCCGGACGGTTAGCGCGCAGGTCGCTGACCAGCTCCGCAATCTGCTGCGGCATGGTGTGGCCGGGTACCAGTAGCGGGTAGGCGTAGTGATACTGCGTCGGACTGTGGCGCTGCGCCTCGAAATTGATGTCGCTCGACGCACCCCACACAAACACCGTCTCTTCGGGGCGCGTGTGCTGCTCGACGTAGCGCGCGGCGGGGTGTTCCTGCGCTGGTCCCCAGAGCGTCCCGGTTGCCGTGTAGCCGATCTCCACCAGCACGCCCACGCAGAAGACCAGCACATTCAGCGCAATAACACCAATCGCCCAGCGCTGGCGTCGGTGAAGTGACCGGCGGTTGGCGCGCGGTTCGAGCAACCGCTGCAAACCGATCGCCGCGAGGACCGTCAACCCCGGCGCGAGCGTGACATAGTAATGCGCGTACGCCCGGCCGGTGATGTTGACCAGCGCCAGATCGAGCGCGATCGTCAGCGCAGCCCACCCGCCGAGCGCCACCCACTCGCGGGACGGCAGCGCGCGCCCTTTGCCGCGCCGCCTGCGCGCGATTACGGCCAGCAGCCCCGGAACGGTCAGCCCGCCTGCGAGCAGGAACACCACCGGGGCGACGCTGCGCGTCAGCGAGCGACTGAGCGTGCTGATCAGCGAGACAGGTTGCGCGCTGACCCACTCGTGAAACGCCACCGGCATCGCGACGGATGCGTGCAGCGCCAGCGCCAGGATATCGTTCGCCGCCAGATACCCCGCCATTATGCCCAGGCCGAGCAGTCCGCCCGCCACAATGGCGCCGAGCCACTTCCAGCGCAGCGGAGAGCGCACGACCGGGTGCCGTACCAGCACCAGTGCCGGGATGAATGCCAGCGCGCCGCCGACGGTGGTTTGCTTGAGCAGAAATGCGAGGCTCGCGCTCAGCCCGATCGCGAGCGCCCAGCCCATCCCCGGACGGCGCAGGAAGCGCCAGCCTGCCAGAAAGACGAACACCTGCGGCAGCAGCGCGAAGCTCTCCGTAAAGTTCGCGTCGTGGAGCATCAGCGGGTGACGCGCCAGCAGCACGAACAGCGCCGTCGCGATGCGCGCGATCCAGTCTTCGAAGTGCGCCAGGCGCAGCAGGCGATAGACCAGCACGACCGTCACACACAGAAACAGCACGTCGATCGTCCAGATCGCCCAGGCATCTGTTCCAAACAGCCGGAACGCCAGCGCGTTGATCAAATACACGCCGGGCAGTTTGTTGTCCCACGCGTCGCGGTAGAGGGTTCCACCTTCCGCCAGAACTTCTGCGGTGTACGACTGGATGCCGTTGTCGCGCCCGATGGGGCGCAGTGACGGTGCCATAGGCAGCGACGCCACGACGACCAGCGCGATCAGGCCGAACGTCACGAGGGTTTCGAGCACGGCCGGGTGGGAGCGTAGACGTTCGGACGCTTTGAGGCGCGCAGAGTTGGTCAATTGCATGCGTGTTCTCGATCTCTATGGGAATGGGGCCGCACCCGCGAAAGTGCCTCAATTCTCAACCGGCGCGGCGGTTTGTCAAGCCTGCTGATGGCTCGCTCGCAAAATTCCACCAACCTGCCCAGCGCAATATGCGCCACCTGGCCCATAACATGGCGCCGCATTCGCCCTAAGATCAACATATCGGATCGCGTCTTACTGGAAAACACGGGACACGTTGGGACGGATGCAAGTCCGCATGGCGGGCTCTCTCTGGGAAAGCGGTGCGGTTCTGCTTCGGCGAGCCGCGCCGCCCGCCTGCCGCCCAAGCGAATCCGATCCCCGTCCGGTTCGCTCAGCGACCAACGGACGCGGAAACTGGACGCCAACAACGGAGGAGACACCCCCATGACGGTAGATGAAACGACTATGCCCGATATGAGCATGCCTCACATGATGGAATATCGTGAGAAGGGCCCGACGACGAAGATTAACCTCATGCGTCACGAGCGGCTGATCTCGATGATCGGCGGCGCGGCCCTGGCACTCGCCGGGATGATCAAGCGCGGCTGGCTTGGCCTGGGAATGGGTCTGGCCGGTGGCGGGCTGATGATGCGTGGCGCGACCGGCAATTCGATGATCATGCGGCTGCTCGGCAAGAACCGGGCGGTTGTGGACCCATCGGCGCGGGTCGCCGTCCCGCACAATCAGGGCATGCGCGTCGAGGACAGCATTGTGATCCATCGCAGCGCGCACGAGCTCTACGAATTCTGGCGCGATTTCACGCATCTGGCGGAATTCATGCCGCACGTGAAGTCGATTGAGGTCTACGAAGGGAACCGCTCGAAGTGGGTCGTCGAAGGCCCGGCGGGCGCGTCCGTCAGTTGGGATGCGGAGATCGTCAACGACATTCCGAACGAGTTGATCGCGTGGCGGACGGTGTCCGGCTCGGTGGTCGACCACGCCGGATCGGTTCGCTTCCACCCGATGGCGGATGGCAACTCGACGCGCGTCACTGTGACGTTCGAGTACGCGCCCACAGGCGGTTCGGTTGGTGCGGCAGTGGCGCGGCTGTTTGGCAAGGCGCCAGAGCAGCAGGTTTCTAAGGCGCTTCAGCAGTTGAAGGATCTGATGGACGGCGTGGCGATCCGGCGCGACGGTACGCAATCTCACGAGGACATTGTCGAACTGTCGTCGGACGAATCGTTCCCGGCTAGCGACCCGCCTGGGTACTACTAAGCCTTGTCGTGAAGCATCATGCTTGTGCGGAGCGCACTCTCTGCCCCGGTGCTGTCCGTCTAGGTACGAGCCATGATGCTAAGCGAGCCTCGCCGGGCCGATATCCCCCCAAAAGCGTGGTCCGGCGAGGCCCCATCTCCAGGTTTGGTCTATCGCGCTCAGGTGGGGAACTGGGGAGCGGCGCGGTAGTGAAGCGCCCTTGCAGTTGGGTTTGTGCGAGGGCGCGATTGATTCTTGAGCTAAGCGCAGCCAGGGACAGCAAAATCAGCGGGAGCGCAAAGCCACTTTGCCCCGCTGATTTGTGCTGCTTATGGCTGCTTTTCGCTCAAGCCGCTTATTGCTTCGGCTCGTTGTCCGGCGTGTGATGAATCTGGTACGGTACGCTGGTCATCACCACATTGTCCATCCGGCTCAGCACCAGGTTAAAGACAACTGCCGTGTTCTGGTGGAGCACCTGCTCCCAATACGTATCCATCGCCAGGTGGCCCATGATCACGTGCACGAAACCGCCCGGTTGCTGCTCCTGAATGCTCTCGATGTACTGGCGGATCGGCTCGGAGAGCAGGCGATAGGGCGAGGGCAGGATCACGAGCTTGCCTTCGCCGATACGTTCCTGCCATTTCTGCTGGACCGTTTTCGCCCGGTCGGGATTGAGCGCCACATGGACGGCGTGCCAGGGCGTGCCAAGCGACTTCGCAAAGTTCACCAGGCGCACCGTCTCGGCGTGCACGTCGTCCACCAGAATGATCGTCTGGATGGGGCGCCGGTCGATATCCACCGGGACGCCTTGCAGGCTCAACGCCCGCGCGACGTCCTGGTAGTGGGCGTGGATGCGGAAGAAGATGAAGACCAGCGTGGGGATCAGCACGAGCACGAACCACGCCCCGCCGGAGAACTTGGTGATGGCGAAGACCATCGCGACGATCCCCGTGCAGATCGCGCCGATTCCGCTGATGACCATTTTCACGCGCCAGTTCGGGTCGTAGTGCAGCTCGGTGTCCCGCCCCTGGACCGACTCGCCCGGCTGAAGGCGGCCCATTTTCCGCATGTGGACGACCATGCCGATCTGCGAGATGGTGAAGCTCAGGAACACGCCGATCGCGTAGAGCGGGATCAGTGCAGTGGTGCGCGCGTTCATCACGATGACCAGCAGCGAGGCGAACGCCGCCAGTCCAATGATCCCCCACGAATAGACCAGCCGCCCGCCGCGAATGGTAAGCTGGCGCGGCAGGAAGCCATCCGCTGCGGCCAGCGCCGCCAGTCGGGGGAACCCCGCGAACCCGGTGTTCGCGGCCATCAGCAGGATCAGCGCCGTGCCGGACAGCATCGCCAGATAGAGGATGCTGCGCTCGCCGAACACCGTCCGCCCAATCTGCGAGATCACAGTCTCCGTTTCGCTCGGCAGGGCGTGGACCTGATAGGCGATGAACGTGATGCCCAGGAACGTGATCACCAGCAGCGTC
>CBINGT010000148.1:0-8066 GCA_966250245.1 uncultured Anaerolineae bacterium | reverse complement strand
CGCCCCGGCGGGACGATCATCATCGCGGCGGATTGCTGGGACGGGCTGCCGGATCATGGGCAATACCGGCGCCTATTGGCCGAGGCGCGCAGCACCGACGACGTGCTGAGCATGGTCCGCGCGCCGGGCTTCGCGTCGCAGGATATGTGGCAGGTGCAGGTTCAGGCGCTGGTCGCGGAGCGGGCGGACATCCTGTTCTACAGCCACAACCTGACCGACGCGCAGCTTCGGGATGCGCTGCTGACGCCCTGCCGGGATATTGGCGCGGCGCTGGAGCAGCTTCGCGAGCGCTATGGCGAGGGAATGACGGTCTGCGTGCTGCCGCAAGGCCCGCAGACGATCCCGTATGTGCTTGAAGCGGTTAGCGCTTAGCCAAGACAAGGAGCCGTTTTCGGCTTCTGCGAACAGCAGAACGCTTAGAAGGTGAGCCATGAAGCGTCTGTTCCGCGCTTGTGCGCGGGCCGCTGCGCTGCGCGCGCTGGTGATCTTTGCGCTCGGCGCGGGGTTTGGGCTTGTACCCATTGCGAGCGCGGGCCTAGGCGGCGGAGCCGATTTCCAGGCGCCAACACCCGCGCCGGAGGCTGCGCAACGCCTCGCATACAGCCGTAACGGCGTGGCTCGGGTCGTCAATCTGGAAACCGGCGAAGACACCGTCCTGAGTGGATATAACGGTCTTAACGCGGACCGCTACGCAGCCTCGCCGGATGGTGAGTGGCTGGCGTCGTGGCGGTTAACCACCGGGCGGCGCAGGCAGCTTAGCATGATCTCGATGATCACCTGGGAGCGCGTCGAGCTGGGCGAGTTTTGGGCGACCACGCCGACGCTCTCCTGGTCACCGGATGGCGAGTGGCTGGCGTTTGGTGCGAAGCCGTCCGACCGGCGGCATGATTACCACGACAGCGAGTTGTTTCTGCTTAATGTCGAAACCGGCTTGCTCCGGCGGCTGACGTTCAACCGGTTCCGCGACGACGCGCCGGACTTCTCACCTGATGGGCGGTATCTCGTCTTTACGTCCGCACAGGACGGCTACAACCGGCTGCACCTCTACGACCTGGAAACCGGCGAGCGTCGCTTGCTGACCGATCAGGCGTTTGGCTACGTCCCCGCGTGGTCGCCAGATGGGCGGCAGATCGCGTTCAGCTCCAACCACGAGGCGTTGCACCTTCAACTCTATGTCATCAACGCCGACGGCTCGGGCTTGCGGCGCGTGACGACCAGCACGGCAGACGACACGAATCCGGTATGGATCCCCTGAATCGGACCGGGAGACTCCGCGCGCGAGTCTCCCGGTCGTGTGAGGGAGGGAGTATGTGACTGTTATGCGGTAGGTCTGGTCACGGTCCCCAACGCCCCGTTCCCTAACGGGCGATTTCGGCCAGCGCCGGGGCGGCGAGCATCAGCCCTATCAGCCACCCCACCAGCGCAAGCCTGATCCATGTCCTTCTCATACTCAGTATCCGTAAAACACTCGTTTTGCTGCTTCTGATTCCCCCTTCTATAGAGTCCATACGCGGGAATCGGCCCGATCGGATGGATCGTCGCGGAGCGTTCGGGGTAATATTTTTATAACGAAGACGAAAATCATATAATCGGCAGCGGTTCGGCTTGCGGCGACGCGCTCGCGCGGGTGAGACGAAGGAGACACGATCATGGCAATTCCGACCCTGGCAGGTCTTTGTAGCTACGAGGAAGCGGCCCGGCCCGGTTACAGCGTCGCGGACAACGTCGCGCTGATGCTCCGTTACGCCTGGATCGAAAAGCGGGCGATGGAAACCGGGCTGTACTGGCTCAACCCCACGCCGGAGTGGGAAGTCAAAGAGGCGATCAGCCTGCACCTCTACCAGGACGCGGACCACGCGCGACTGTTCCGCGAGCGAATTAGCGAGATGCGCAACCCCCCGCCGCGCATGGACATCAGCCCGGACGAGCGGATCGACCGTTTCTTTGAGGAGCTTTGGCGCTCGGCGGACACGCTCGAAAAGCTGGTGGGGCTGTACGGCGTGCTGAAGCCCGCGCTGCTCGACGCCTATCGCACGCATTACGACCACAGCAATCCGCTGGTGGACCATCCGACGCGCCGCGTGCTGCGCTATGCCATCATGGAAGAAGAGGATGCGCTGGCGTGGGGCAAGGCGGCGATTGATGCGGTGGTCGTCACCGACGAGGACCGCACGCGGGCGGATGCGTGGGCCGAACATCTGCGCGCGTATCTCGACGCAGCGGGCGGGATTATGAACGACCGTCCCGCGCCGGAAACGCTGCCGGAGCCGCGCGCGACCGGGCCGTTCCAGCCTGATTTCTTCCCGCGTCGCGACGAGCGCTTCGTCGGACGGTGGAACTTCGTCTTCCCGCCGCACGAAGTGGCGCGCACGCCGGGCGTACCGGTCGAGGAAAAGACGCTTGCGCTGATGTGCAAGCGCACGCTGGAGATGGACGTCCCCGAGGCGATGGCGCGCATGATCGCCGAGGCGGAGGATATGCCGTGGGATTACTATGTCGATATGTGCCGCCAGCTTTGGGACGAGGCGCGTCATGCGATGATGGGCGCGGTCTACTTCGAGAGCAAGGGCATCGACTGGAAGCGCGAGATCCCGCTGCATCCCGGCTTTGCGCTACGCCTGAATCTGCATATGTCTCCAATTGAGGCGCACGCCGTCCTCTACACCATCGAGCAGAGCCTGATGCCCGCCAAGACCGGCAAGAAATACGAGTGGGAAGTGGCGATCGACGCGAAGGACGAACTGGCGACCGCCTTCCAGGATTATGACTGGGCGGACGAGGTGCTCCACGCGCAAATCGGGCGGCGCTGGCTGCTGGACGCGCACAGTTTCAGCCGCGACGAGATCGTGCGCCTGGGCCAGCGCATGGCGACCGAATCGGAGAGCGCGCTGGCGCAGTACGAGGAAAACGGCGAGCAGGTCAACTGGTGGCCGGACTTCGTGCGCGCGGTGCTGGGGCAGGAATCCGCGATGACCGACTACCAGCTTGGCACGGCGGATCCGGTCTACCGCGCTGCGGAGTAGGGACAGGTTCCCGCTCAGGCGGGTTATGTAGGGGCGGAGCTTGCTCCGCCCGTTTTGTTGCCTGGTAAATTGTTGGCTGTCGGAGAAACACACGGGCCGGGGTTGCCCGGCCCCTATAAACGCGGGAACGGTTACGCCTCGTAGCGGCCTTCGGATTCGACCAGCTCGAACAGCGCCTCGAGCTTTTCGGGCGCGACGCGCGGCGACACCGAGCACGCCGTGCTGAGGATGTAGCCGCCGCCGGGCATCCCGTCGCGCAGACGCTCGCGGGCGTGCTCGCGCACCTCGTCGAGCGACTGCGCTTGCAGCAGATACACCGAGTTCATGTTCCCCTTGATGAACATCTTATCCCCGATGCGGCGCTTGGCGTCGGCTAGTTCGGTGTCCCCGATGGGCGGCGGATCGAGCGTGTCCACCCCATCGGTGCCGGTTTCCATCAGAAGCTCCAGCCGATCGTTGAGGTGGCCGCAGGTGTGCGTGTAGACCGGAACGCCCGGTGCGCCCTCGTGGATCGCGGCGATCATGCGCTGCTCGTACGGCAGCACGAAGCGCCGGTACATGCGCGGGGAGATGAATCCGCCGCCCGCATACGCCGACGACACCAGCACCGCGTCGACGCCGTGCCGCGCCTGCGCCAGCCCCCACGCGATGCTCGCCTCGGTCAGCCGGTCGAGGATCGCTTCGGCTTTCTCCGGGTCGAGCGCGAGGTGCGTCAAGGCGTCTTCGTAGCTGAATAACTCCATCAGGTGCGTGAAGGGCGAAAACACCTCGCCGTGCACCGACACCGTGTCGCCCACCTGCTGCTTGACCAGGTCGATTGTGCGGAAGAAGTAGTCCGGCGGCTCGCGTAGCAGCCCCCGTTCCTTACCGGGCAGCGCCGGGGTGTGATACACACCCCAGGTGTACAGCGTCCAGTCGTCGATCCGGTCGAAGTCGCGATCCGGGTCGAACTCGTCAAACGTCGGGCGGCCACGCGTGGAGTCGGCGGGGTCGTGCTGTGCGTTGTCGTCCCACGGGATGAGCGTCCGGTCGCCGTTTTTCCAGCGCACGATCTCCCCGTCAGACGATTCCTCGATGGCGGCGACGCTCTCGCGCCAGGCGGGATCGCGGCCGGGGATGTTGATCAGGATGCCGTCGAAGTGGTAGCGCCGCTGGAGCGTGACCAGCGCCTCGGCGAACCCTTCGCTGGTGAACCAGATTTCGTGCGGGCGCAGGTCCGTGTTTAAGAAGTAATGCCCCAGCGCAAGCTGGCACATCAGCGGCACACGGTCGGGGATCTCGTGACGCATGGCTGCCGCGATGCGTTCTTTTCCGTTCATCAAAAACCTTCCTCAAAGGAGCGTTTGCCGGGCAAGCAAGTTGCGCCGCCCGGCCGCTAAAGATTTGACGCGTTTTCGGCGGAGAGTATACTCATTTATGTACGTTTGTGTCACCGTGACACGCGAACTTACTTATTTTCCGGGTCGATGCAACCGCATCGGATTTCTCATTGGAGGATACCGTGAAGAAATTGCTTGTTCTGGCTATTTTGGCGGCGCTGGTGGTAGCCATGGCGCCGGTCTCACTCTCGGCCCAGGAAGAAGTGAACCTGGTCATGGGATCGTGGCGTGTGGACGATGTCGCTCAGATGGAAGCGCTGATCGACGCGTTTGAAGAGCAGCATCCGGGGATCACGATTACGTTTGACCCCACCAATCCGCCCGACTATAACGCGACGCTGCAGACCCAGTTTGAGACCGGCACCGCGCCGGACCTGATGTACCTGCGCTCGTTCGCGACCGGTCGCGGCCTGTACGACCAGGGCTTCCTGGCCGACATCAGCGACCTGCCGGGCCTCAATGAAGCGTTCAGCGATCAGGCGCTGTCGGTGTGGCGGACGGAAGACGGCGTGCAGTACGGCGTGCCGTTCATCGCCGTGTCGCATGGCATTTACTACAACGTGGATCTGTTCAACGAGCTTGGGATCGAAGTTCCGGAGACCTGGGAAGAACTGCTGGCCGCCGCGCAGACGCTGAAGGACAACGGCTATGACGGCTTTGCCAACGCCAGCGGCGAGCCCTGGACGATTGCTGAGATCGTGTTCATGAACCTCGCCCCGACCTTCATTGGGGGGTACGAAGGCCGTATGGCGTACCTGAACGGCGAGCGCTGCTTCAACGACGAGCACGCGGTCGCGGCCTTCCAGGCGGTGGCGGACCTTGCGCCGTACTTCCCCGAAGATCAGCAGGCGCTGACCTACTACGACAGCCAGCAGATCTTCCTGCTCGGCGAGGCTGGCATGTGGCTGGGCGGCTCGTGGGACATTCCGTTCTTCGAGTCGGAAGAGCCGGACTTTGAGTGGAGCGTCTTCGCCGTGCCTGCGCCTGAGGGCCAGGAAGAGGAATATGTGACCTTCCACCTCGACGCCGGGATGGGCATGAACGCCAACACCGAGCACCCCGAGGAAGCGCGTCTGTTCCTGGAGTGGATGACGACTGCCGAATTTGCGAACCTGTTCGCGAATCTGCTGCCGGGCTTCTTCCCGCTGAACCAGCAGGCGCCTGAGATCGACAACCCGCACGCGGCGGCCTTCATCGCCCTGAACGAGGGGCGCGGCCAGGACGTGCGCTGGGCGTGGGAAGGGCTGCTGGACGGCTCGCCGGATGGTTACACGCTGATGCAGGACAACGCGATCGCGGTCCTGAACGGCACGATGACGCCGCAGGAAGCGGCCGATAGCCTGCAGGAAGGTCTCGCGCAGTGGTTCGAGCCGGCGCAGAACTGCCCGACCGCCGGGTAATGTTCGCGCGGCGTAAGCGCGAGGACGCCGGATTACGTTAGGTCGAGCACCATCGCCCGGCACCTGTCGGGCGATGGTTTTTCTCGCAATAGACAAAGCAGTTTGCGAGTAGCTGTTAGCAGTTAGCCAAAAGACGCTTAATCGGCGCGGGTGCGATCCGTTTCCGCCAGCGTGGTAGACGCAGAAACTGTTTGCTCTGGTTGTTGCTATCCGCTCATTGCTAACCGCTACTTGCCTGGTTTTATCCAGTACGCTGAGATCACTTCTCACAAGCCAGTGACCTTCATAGAACTAGAGTGGATTGCCCGCGATGGGTGTTCTTGAGAACTCGTTACGCACACTCGGTTTCGCCGGGGACTGGCAGGCGCCGCGCCGTCGAGCCTGGGTGTTGTTCCTCATTCCCGCATTAGTGGTGTACACGGTCTTCATGGCGTATCCGTTGATCAACTCGATACGCCTCAGCCTGTATACCGGGACGGGGCTTCGCCCAGAAGAGTTCGTCGGCTTCCAGAATTACGTCGATCTGTTCACCAACCCGATCTGGAAAGATCGCTTTTTCAACGCGCTCGGCAACACGTTCGTCTTCTTCGGGATTCACATGGCCGTGCAGAACACGCTTGGCCTGCTGTTTGCGACGCTGCTGGCGCAGACCAGGCTGTTCGGCCGCAACGTCTACCGCAGCATTATCTTCATTCCGGCGACGATGTCCGTGCTGCTGACCGCATTCCTCTGGCGGCTGATCCTCAATCCGCGCTGGGGGATGCTCAAGGCGCTGCTGGAAGGGATCGGCCATCCCGAGTGGTTTGATAGCTGGCTCGGCGACGAAAAGTGGGCGCTGATCGTGGTGTCTCTGGTGTCGTCGTGGCAGTGGGTTGGCCTGCCGACGATGATGTTCCTGGCCGGGCTGATCAACATCCCCGACGAGCTAACCGAGGCGGCGCACGTCGACGGGGCAAATGGCTTTCAAATCTGGCTGCGCATCAAGCTGCCGCTGCTGCGCCCGATTATTGCCATCGTCGCGATCCTCACGTTTATCGGCAATTTCAACGCGTTCGACGTGGTCTACGCCATGATGGGCGCGACCGGCCCGCCCAACTACTCGACGGACATCATGGGCACCTTCTTCTATCGCACCGCGATCGCGGGCGAGCATCCTGTCGCCCGGCCGGACATGGGGATCGGCGCAGCGGTGGCGACCGTAACGTTCCTGATCCTGATGACCGGCGTCGTGATGTGGCTGCTGTGGTCACGCGGCAAGGGTGAGGAAGGGGCAGTGCTATGATCGACGTGCTGTCCTGGATTGTAGGGAATGCCGGGGTGCTCGGCTGGCTGCTGCTCGGCGCGGCGGTTGGCGGGCTGGTGACACCGCGCTTCACCCGCGACGACACCGATCTCGACGTGGCAACCTGGCTTGGCGCGCTGATCGGGCTGGTGGTCGCGGCGCTGACGGCTGCGGCGGGCGCACTGGACAGCGGCGCCGGGCAGGTGATCGGGGCGCTGGCGCTGGCGGGCGTGCTGCTGGTCTACTGGTTCGCGGGCGTCCCACGAATCGGGCGGCGCGAGCGGCTGCACAGCCCTCTGCTGGACCGGACCATCCGGCGCTGGCGGTTTGATAGCTTCCTCGGGCAGGTCGCCTCGCATATCATCCTGATCACCTGGTCGCTGGTGGTGCTGGCGCCGCTGTGGACGATGCTGGTCAACTCGCTGAAAGACCGACGCGAGATCTTCCGCGCGCCGTTTAGCTGGCCGTCGAGCGACATCCGCACGTTTGAGGGTTATCGAAACGCCTGGATCGACGGCAATTTCGACATCTACTTCCGCAACAGCCTGACGGTGACGATCATCTCGTTGCTGCTGATTCTCGCGGTCGGCTCGCTGGCGGCGTATGCGCTGGCGAACTGGCGCGGGCGCACGTCCGCCGCGATCTATCTGTACTTCGTCGCGGGCATGATGATCCCGATCCGCCTGGGCACGATTAACCTCGTGACCATCGTGCAGGACCTGGGCCTCAGCGACAGCATCGCCGCGCTGATCCCGATCTATGTGGCGATGGGGCTGCCGATCACGGTCTTTGTGCTGACGACGTTTATGCGCGGCGTGCCAAACGACCTGATCGACGCGGCGCGGATGGATGGCGCGTCTGAGTTTCGCGTGTTTTTGCAGGTCATGCTCCCGCTGACACGGCCCGCGCTGGCGACCGTCACCGTGTTCAACATGATCCCGATCTGGAACGACCTGTGGTTCCCGCTGATCCTCACGCGCGC
>CBINGT010000147.1:0-8067 GCA_966250245.1 uncultured Anaerolineae bacterium | reverse complement strand
AAAACGGGCGCAGCAAGCTGCGCCCCTACGAGTCGTTCTGTCTTTTGCTGTTCTTCGCTGCTTTACCGCTGCCCCTGGCTGCTTTTCGCTCAGTTGCAGCACGTAAGCTGGCGGTTGATCTCGTCCAGCACTTCGCGCGACGGACGCAGCTTTTCTTCCGGCAGGTGGACCAGCGGCGTTTCGGTCAGGCGGCTGATCTCCGGCAGGGTCGGGCGCGACTCGTCCACGTAGATCAGCCCGGTGATGAACAACTGTTGCTGGCGCGCTTCTTCCAGCAAGCGGAAGGCCGCGAGCTTGTCCGTCGGGTCGTGCGTGGTGGGGTCGAGCGCCTTCAGCATCAGGTGCGAGCCATCGTGCAGCTGAACCGCACGTGTGGTGCCCGGCTCCTGCCCCTCGATGACGATCGGCTCGTATTCCGGGATGTACGTGATATCGTGCAGCGGCTCCTCGTGCGCCTTGCCGTAAGCGTAGCTCTTGGTGGATTCCTCGTGGTTGTTGAACGTCACGCACGGGCTGATGATATCCAGCACGGCCGTGCCCCGGTGGACGATCGCCGCCTTCAGCAGCTCGCGGACCTGCTTAGAGTCGCCCGCGAACGAGCGCGCAACAAACGTGGCATCCGCCGCCAGCGCCTCAAGGCAGATGTCGATGGGCGGCAGTTCGTTCACCCCGGCGTACTTAAGCTGCTGGCCGTAGTCCGCCGTGGCGGAGAACTGGCCCTTCGTCAGCCCGTAAACGCCGTTGTTCTCAACGATGTAGACGATCGGCACGTTGCGGCGGACCATGTGCTTGAACTGGCCCAGGCCGATGCTGCCGGTGTCGCCGTCGCCGCTGACGCCGATCGCGATCAGGTGGCGGTTGACGGTCGTCGCGCCGGTCGCGATGGCGGGCATGCGGCCGTGCAGCGAGTTAAACCCGTGCGAGCGGTTCAAGAAATACGCCGGGGACTTGCTGGAGCAGCCGATCCCGCTCAGCTTGATCACCTGATGCGGGTCGATCGACATCTCATACGCGACGGCGATGATCTGGTTCGAGATGGAGTTGTGGCCGCAGCCCTGGCAGAGCGTCGAGACGCCGCCCTTGTAGTCGTTGCGGCTGAGGCCGATTTCGTTGACGCGTGCGTTAACCGCCATTTTAGCGACCTTCCATTTCTAGCACGGCGCCCGTCAGCCAGCGCGGCGACAGCGGCAGACCGTCGGAATAGGCAAGCGAGTGAATGCGCGCGGCGAGATCCGGATATTCCATGTGCAGGATGCTCGCCATCTGGCCGTCGGTGTTGTTCTCGACCACGTAGACGCGATCGTGACGCTCGATGAACTCGCGCGTGGTGTTGTTGAGCGGCAGCGCACGGATCCGCAGATAGCTGGTTTCCACGCCCTGCGCGCGCAGCCGGTCGCGCGCCTCGACCACGCAGGCGTCGGTCGTGCCATACGCGATCAGCCCGATCCCGGCACCGCTGACGCTATCCACCACTGGCGCGGGAACCAGCGTGCGAGCGGTTTCCCACTTGCGGCGCAGGCGCGCCATGTTTTTCACCCAGTCCTCGGGGCGCTCGCTGTAGATCGCGCGCTCGTTGTGGCCGGTGCCGCGCGCGAAGTACGCGCCCAGCGGGTGCTCGATCCCCGGCAGCGTGCGATAGCCAATGCCATCGCCGTCCACGTCTGCATAGCGCGCGAACCCGCCGGCCGCCTCGATCTCCTCGGCGCTCAGCACCTTGCCGCGATCCATTGGCTGGTCGGGATATTCAAATGGCTCGCTCATCCACAGGTTCATGCCCAGGTCGAGGTCGCTCAGCACGAAGACCGGCGTTTGCAGCCGCTCCGCCAGGTCGAACGCGCGCCAGCCAAACTCAAACGCCTCGTTGATCCCACCCGGCAGCAAAACGACATGGTGCGTGTCGCCGTGGCCGAGCAGGTAAACCGCCAGCAGGTCGCCCTGGGAAGTGCGTGTGGGCAGCCCGGTGCTGGGGCCCATCCGCTGCACGTCCCAGATCACTGCGGGGACTTCGGCGTAATACGCCAAGCCCGCGAACTCGGTCATCAGAGAGATGCCGGGGCCCGAGGTGGCGGTCATTGCCCGCGCACCCGCCCAGCCTGCGCCGACGACCATGCCGATCGCGCCGATCTCGTCCTCGGCCTGGATCACGGCAAACGTCGCCTCGCCTGTCTCGGGATCAGTGCGGTATTTCTGCAGGTCCTCGCGCAGCGCGTCGATCAGGCTGGTCGAGGGGGTGATCGGATACCACGCCACGAACGACACGCCGCCGAACACCGCGCCCAGCGCCGCCGCCGAGTTGCCGTCCATCAGCAGCATGCCCTCGGTCAGGTTCATCGGCTCGACGCTGTACGGATCGCGCTTGGCGAGGTTGTCCTGCGCCCACTCGTACGCCGCGTTGACGACCTGCATATTCATCTGGATCGGCTTCTGCTTGCCGCTGAAGTGGTAGTCCAGCGCGGCTTCAATCTGCTTCAGATCGATGTTGAGCATGGTCGCCAGCACGCCAACGTACACCATATTCGAGATGTACGAGGCGAGGTTCGGCGGCGCGCCGGACGCATCGGTCAGCGCCTTAACGGGCATCGGATAGTACACGATGTCGTCGCGGTCCTGCTTGATGGCCCATTCTTCCGGGTAATAGCAGGCGCCGCCGGGCGCGAGGTTTGTGATGTCTTCCGCGAGAGTCTGCTGGTTCATCGCCACGAGGATGTGATATTCCTCGCGCCGCGCGATGTACCCATCTTTGCTAAGGCGGATCGTAAACCAGGTGGGGAGACCCTGGATGTTCGACGGAAAGATATTTTTACCACTGACCGGGATGCCCATCCGGAACATCGCGCGCAGCAGAACGGTGTTCGCCGTCTGGCTGCCGGAGCCGTTCACAGTGGCGATCATGATCTGGAAGTCATTGACCTTCGCGGCCTTGTCGGCCAGCATGTCTTCCAGCGGGACGCTTTGGATATTAGTCATCAGCGCTTCTCACTCCTGCCCACATCGGCAGCCTTCTGCCGAGTGTTTTGCCATCAGACAGACTTGCTAAACGAAATTTCGGTTGTGGGAGTTGGATGGTTGTCTTCCGGCTCGATACGCGCCACCTTTGCTCAGAACTTTCCCCACAGATGCTATTCAAACACGCTGAAGGTGTAGCGATACGCTTTCGCATCTCGCTCCGATGGACGCGTGTTTGCCTGGGCGATCATGTTGGACTGGTCGATCGTGTCCGGCGCGTGCTTCAGCAGGGTCATATGCTCTTGAAGCGCGCGCCGCCCGCCTTCGTAATCTCCGCGTGCGACGAGCTCGACCATCTGCTCGTGATAGGTCCAGACCTCGCGGTGATAGGCGAGCGGGGCGTGCAGCGCAACGCCAAACGCCATGTACGCCGCCCAATACGCCGACAGCAAGCCCTGAACGAAGGTGTTTTCCAGGTGGCGGAAGAACGTCAGGTGCAGGCGCGCGTGCTCCTCGACCGGCACCTCAATCGGCAGCCGGTTGAGCTTTTCGGTGGCGCGGGCGATCAGGTCGCGCAGCGCGGCGATGTCGTCCGGCGTCAGGCACGCGACGGCTTCCGTCCAGTAGCTCAGTTCAAGGTGCTTGCGGAGATCAGCGAAGGTGTGGAAGTAGTTCGGGTCGAGGCCAATGGCGTACAGCACGCCGAGCGTTGCAGCGGGGGTGAAGTCGAAGGGTTGCACCACGGAGCCGGTGCGTGGCTTGATCTGCACCAGCCCCAGCGTCCGCGCAACTTCCAGCTCCTCGCGAAGCTTGCTGACGCTAACGCCTAACTCCGCGCTAAGCTCGGGGATCGTCGGCAGGCGATCGCCGGGTTGAATCCGGCGCTCGATGATGTAGCGCAATAGCGACGAACCGAGAGGCGCAGTTGGCATAGGGCTCCAGGGGCAACCGCCCGTAAATCATCCGATCAATCTGATAAATCAGATGTTATGGATAAGTATAGGCGAGTTGCACAATCCCTGCAAGCCCAGATGGGCAGTTTAGCAGTATTAGCAGCAAAAAACAGCGAAAAGCAGCTAAGGCTCTCGCTGCTCTTAGCTGTACTGTGCTGTCTCTAGCTGCTTTCGGCTGCTTACTGCCCGTTTTTGGGTGGCTGCCAGGCGCGATACCGGTTCGTTTCCTCGGCTGCGGGCGCCTCAGAGGGCGCGGCGGATGTTTCAGAGGAGGATGCCTTGCTGCTGGCGGCAGGCTGGTCGGCGCGGGGTGTGGCAGTTTCGTCGCGCGTGGCCATCGCTTCCATCGCCTTCGCGGACTCGGACAGCAGACGGCGCGGCGAGGTCGAGCGGCGCAGGTCCGCCGCGCTCTGGCTGAACTCCCGCGTCACGTCCATCAGCTCTTTGCCTTCGGGACCAAGCTCTTTCTCCAGGTCCTTCGTAAAGTCGGCCCACGCCTCGCGGACCTGGCGCATCATGCGCCCCGCCTGGCGCGCCCACTTAGCCGTGTTTTCCGGCCCGCCGATGACGAACAGCGCCAGCGCGATAATCAACATTTCGGCCACGCCAATTCCGAAAATCCCGTCCATCGTTCGCCCTCAAACCAACTCTATCGCCGCCAAATTTAGCTCGCGGCGGGCTTTTTTTCCAGCGGTCGCTCTAGCGTCGCCAGCGCGATCCCGGCCAGCACCAACACCGCCCCCACAAGCTGCACCCCAACCGGCCATTCCCCCAGGAACACGATCGCCAGCAGCCCGCTCCCGACCGGCTCGCCCAGCACCACCAGGCTGACATACGCCGCCGGGAAGTAGCCGAGCGCGAAATTCAGCGCGGAGTGCCCGACCAGTTGCGGGACCAGCCCCAGCAACACCATCCAGAGATACGTGTCGGCGGGGAATCCGCCCACCGGCAGCCCGGCGACGATCACCACGATCACCAGCACGATCGCGGCGGTGCTGTACACCAGCCAGATGTACACCATCACGTGCAACCGCGCGCGCAACCGCCGCCCCAGCATGAAATAGATCGCCGCCGCCCACGCGCCGACCAGCGCCAGCCCGTTGCCGAGCAGCGGATCGTGCCGCGTCGGGGGAGCGCCCGCGTCGCCGCTCAGGCTGACGATCACGCCGCCCACCAGTGCAACCGCGATCCCGAGCGCGGTCCGCCGCCGGATCGCCTCTTTCAGCACCAGCGGAGAGGCCAGCGCCACCCACAGCGGCGCGGTCGTCACGAGAGTCACGCTGTTCACCACGGCAGTGTATTCGAGCGAGGTGATCCACGTCGCAAAGTGGATGCCGAGCACCACGCCCGACACCAGGGCCCATTTCAGGTCGCTCAGGGCAATGTGACGCAGCGCCTCGCGGTGGCGCATCAGCACGGCCGGGGTCAGCGTCAACGCGGCGACGCTCATGCGAACCGCCGCCAGCACCAGCGACGGCACGCCGTCGGCCTGCGCCAGCCGGATGAAAATCGCGGCGGTGGACACGGCGAACACGCCGAGCACAAGCGCCGCAAAAGGGGGCCAGGTGGGAAGCGCGGCGTCGGTTGGGCGCGCCTGCGCTTGTTCGGTTGTCATCCGCTTCGCCTCAAAGTCTCGGGACGCCGCGCCATTGTCCCACTTTTGGCGCGCGGGATCAAGCGCCGGAGCTCACCTCGACGATGGGCGAAAAATCACTCAGATCGGCGACCGCGTGGCCGTTCCCGGTTCCGTTGCTGCTGGCGCGCTTCGGCATCACGGCCCGCGCCGCGCCGTTGGCCGCATAGATCACTTCGACCGGCATATCATACGCGAACGAGAGCGTGCTTTCCGTCAGCACCTCGGCGGGCGTTCCATCCGCCACGACGCGCCCGCCCTTCATCACGATCACCTGATGGGCGTAGAGCAGCGCGCTATTCGGGTTGTGAGACGAGATCACGAACGAGACGCTCTTCTCCGCCAGCGCGACGACCGTCTCCAGCACCAGCCGCTGGTTGCGCGGGTCGAGGTGCGCGGTCGGTTCGTCGAGCAGCAGAATGTCCGTCTGCTGCGCCAGCCCGCGCGCGATCATGGCAAGCTGCCGCTCCCCACCCGATAGCTCGGTATACGCGCGGTGCCGTAGGTGCACCAAACCGACCTGCTCGATCGCCTCGTCCGCCACCTCGTAATCGGCGCGGCCCGGCGTGCCGAGTAGCTTGAGATACGGCGTGCGGCCCATCAGCACCAGCTCGCGGACCGTGTAGCTGAATACCGGCGTGTGAAGCTGCGGGACCAGCCCGACCCGCTGCGCGCGGCGGTGTGACGGCAGCGCGTGCACGTTCACCCCGTCGAGCGTCACCTCGCCGCGCTGCGGCGCGCGCACTCCGCCGAGGATTTCGAGCAGCGTGGTCTTGCCGCAACCGTTGTGCCCTAGCAGGTACGCGACTGTGTTCGGCGCGACGGTCAGGCTGATACCTTGCAACACCGGCTGACCGGCGACATACGCGTAGTGGAGATCCCTCGCCTCGAGCATCACTTCCATCCCGTCTTGTTAATTCGTAGAATCGCCAGCAGAAGCGGCACGCCCACCAGCCCGGTGAACACGCCCAGCGGGACCTCAGTCGACCACAGCGTCCGCGCCAGGGTGTCGATCACCAGCAGGAACGACGCGCCAAGCGCCATGGTCGCCGGGATCAGGCGCTGGTGGTCCGGGCCGACGAGCGTCCGCGCGGCGTGCGGGATCACCAGCCCCACCCAGCCGATCACCCCGCCGACCGACACCGCGACCGACGTCATCAGTGTGCTGAACAGGATAATCATCAGCTTGAGGCGCGTCGGGTTCAGCCCAAGCGCCTGAGCTTCGTGGTCGCCCAGCGACAGCACGTTCAGCCGCCAGCGGACCGCCCACATGAACGCCATCCCAACCACGCTAATGATGAGCAATAGCGGGATGTCGCTCATGGTGACGTCCGCCAGGCTGCCCATCAGCCAGTACGTGATCGCGGGCAAGCTGTCGAGCGGGTCCGCAATGTATTTCAGCACGGACGTCAGCGAGCCGAAGAATGAGCCGATCAGGATGCCGACCAGCGTCAGCACCAGCAGCGGCGCGCTGTAGTACAAGCGGCTGACCGTATACGCCAGGAAGACCGCCAGCAGCCCGAACCCGAACGCCGAAAGCTGCACCATCCCTGCGCCTGCCGAGATGAGTAGCATCAGCGCCGCGCCGAACCCCGCCCCGCTCGTCACGCCGAGGATGTTCGAGTCCACCAGCGGGTTGCGGAAGATCCCCTGGAACGCGACGCCCGTCACGGCGAGGTTCGCGCCGATCAGCAGCGAAGCGGTGATACGCGGCAGCCGGATACGCGTCACGACGTTGTAGACGATGTCCGGCGCGGCGGCGGCATCCGGCGGATCGACCACCATCCGCACCAGCGCGTCGATCACCTCGCTCGGCGCGATCTCATAGCGGCCCAGACCGATCGCGTAGATCGCCAGTGGCAAAGGGGCCAGCAGCACCAGCCAGTAAAAAACCAACTGGCGCTGCTGGACGGAAAACGGTAAGCGAACGGCCATGCGCTGGCCGAGCGTACGGATCATGAGCAGAGTGAGCTCGCTTCTTCAGCCGTCAGATCGTAGTCGTAGAAACGGGCGTAGAACTCGGCGGCAAGCGCCTCGCAGTCGAGGTCAAGCTCGCCCGGATAAAGCTGGTTCGCCATCCAGATAATGCCGATGATCGAATCCGGCGCGGGCGTGTCCAGCGGGCCGGTCAGCGACGGAAGCTGGATCACGTTCCCGTTCGCGACCGCCTGCACCGGCGCCCACTGCGGATCGTCGGTGAAGGCTTCGGTCGTCGCGCGGCCGTAGGTCGGCACGAAGATCACTTCCGGGTTCCAGTTGTAGACCTGCTCCAAGTTGACGTCCTGCCACCCGGCGCCGGGCACGTCCTTGCTGACGGACACGCCACCTGCCAACTCGACCATCGCGGTCTGGTACATGCCGCCGCTGGCGACGCGCAGAGGCTGCGTGCCGGAGAAGTATACTGTCTTCGGGTTTTCGATGTCCGCCATCTGCGCCTGGATCGAGCCGAGCACCTCGTCATAAAATTCGGCAAATTGCTCTGCCCGGTAGGCTTCGTCGGGGCCCAGCACCGCACCAACCAGCCGCACGGCTTCC
>CBINGT010000146.1:0-8095 GCA_966250245.1 uncultured Anaerolineae bacterium | reverse complement strand
CCCCCGCCGATCACCAAGCGATACGCGTCGTCCGAGGACAGCCCATCGTCCCAGGCGAAGACCAGGGTCGCCGCAGGCCCGCTCTCAGCAACCGGCCACTCTACCCCGGCAAACCGCGCCAGCGCCGCCTGCGCGCGCTGTGCGGTGAACGCCAGATCGGCCGAGCGCGCGGATGGCAGCGCGATACGTCCGGTTTCTGGCACGATCATCTTTTCGCCCGTCAGCGCGACCCGCTGCGGGCACGGTAAAAGGGCAAGCTCTTGCGCTGTCAAGTCCGCTCTCCTGGGTGAAAATATACAAGTTTATAGTACGTCAACGGTCGCTTCATTATAGGTCCAGCGCGCTGCAAGGACCAATCTGTCAGCCTTCTGTCGCAGCATCGCGCACAAACCCAATCCGTTCCAGCGCAGGGACAATCTCCGGATTCGCCATGAACAGCCGCCACGGCAGGCCGGTGCGCCAGTTCTCGATCATGACGACGATCGGCGCCTGGTTAAGCCCCATGAAAATCGGCGAGATGTAGTTCTCAGTCAGATTGATCGCATCGCGGAAGCCGTAAATGCCCCACAGCGCAGCCCCATGCTGCCGGTAGAAGCAGCGCAACGCGCGCAGCGATTCATCCGGTGTGTACGGGAAGGCGCTCAGCGCGGCGGTCGGCGTGATGGTCCCATTGTCCTGCGCGGGGCGCGGCTCGTGGGCAAGGTAGCCGGTGTGATCGTCGCTCGCCGTCAGCCCCCAGAAGTCCTCGCTATAGCCTTCGTACCCGCCGGGGTTGGCGACGCAGTAGCGGTGATTGATCAGCGAGAGCCGACGATTGTTGTCGAAGTAGTTGGCATAGTCGTCGCGCCAGCCGCGCGGATCGAAGCCGAGAAACGAGTAGTGCGTGAAAAACAGCGGCCCGCCCGGCCCCACGCCGGCCGGCAGCTCGATGTCGAAGTAGCGCTCGCCGTTGCGATAATGATCCCCGGCGGTCGTCTGACCCCCGTTCTGCCGGTAACGCTGCGCCCGCTCCGACTGCGACGCCCAGCCGGTGTAATACAGCGAGGCAGGGACCGGATGCGTGGGCGAGGCGATCGCCAGCAGGTAGGTGATCATCGTCTCGTTCCAGCCGATCAGCGGGTGGTTGATGTGGAAGCCATCGGTGGGCGACCAGTGCCACATCAGGAAATCGGGATCGGCGGGGTTGCGATACCAATCCCACTCGACCTCTTCCCACAGGCGCGTGATCGTCGCGCGCAGGTCGCGTTCCTCAGGCGTGTCGCGGTCGAAATACTGGCGCGCCGTCAGCAACCCCTGCATCAGAAACGAGGTTTCGACCAGGTCCCCGCCGTTATCGTACGGGCCAAACAGCGGGATGGCCTTGCCGTCGCGCCCGTCGAGGAAGTGCGGCCAGACGCCGTGAAAGCGGTCGGCGCGGTCGAGGAACGCCAGGATTTTGCTCAGGTGCGCGATCGCCGCCTCGCGCGTGATGAAACCACGCTCCACCGCGACCGGCAGCGCCGTGATCCCAAACCCCGACGCACCGAGCGCGATCAGATGCTCGTCGCCGGGCACACACTCCAACGCCATCCCCGCGTCGGGATGCGCGCGCTCCCAGTAGTAGCGAAAGCTCGCTTCCTGCACCATATCGAGCAACAGTTCGTCATCAAATGGGCGCGTCGTCACGGCGGGCGTTTCCGATGGCTCCGAGCGCTGGTAAGCGTGATTGACCGCCGTCACGCGATAGCGCACGGTCGCGTCGCTGCGCCCGACAAAATCGGTGTAGCGGTTGAACATCGGGTTCTGAATGCCGACCGGCTCGAAATGCTCGCCATCCTCAGAACGCTCGATCAGCATGTACGCCAAGTGCGGATCGGCGGTCGGCTCCCAGCGCAGGTCGATGTGCCGCTCATAGGCGCGCGCCTCAAGCCCGGCGGGTGGCGCGGCAGGCTGATCATCGGGCGCAAAGCGGACTTTGATCTCGTCCAGATAGAGCGTGTGCGGCGTGTCGTCGTCCAGCGCCTGCAAGAAAACGACCTGCGCGATCCGCCCGAAGTCGATCGGCGCGGTGATCGGCGCGAACGCAGCAAACGGCACTTCGACATAGGTCCATTCCCCGGCGGGGAGGTCCGGCGCCACGTCAAGCAGGCGCAGCGGGATCGTGTGCAGGCCGGTGTCCAGCACGATCTGGATCGACGGCAGGTATTCCGCCGCGATCGCTTCTTCCGCGCGGCACCAGAACGTCAGCCGGTCGCCCCGGAAGCGTAACGCGCGCCCGCGCCAGCGCTCGGCTTTGATCGCGGCGCGCCAGTCTCCCCCACGGCGTGAGCGCCAGCGCAGCACCAGGCTGTTCGGCGGGCTGATGGCGTATTGCTCGCTGACCGGCAGCCGCCCGCCGATCAGGTCCAACGTGTTCGGCGCAGTAGCGCGCCCCTCGCTGGACCAGTGGCTGTGCTGTGTCAGGCTGTTGTCGAAGAGCAGGTGGCTGTAATAGTTTTCCGGGCTGACCGGGGCGGCCATCGGCTTTTCTCCGTAAATCATGCGATCCCTCACTTAAGCGCATCGTACAGCGGCAGGGAAAGGGGCGGCTCGCGGTGAGCCACCCCGGACGATAAGCATTACACGCGGCCCGCTAGCCGCCAGACTGCTCGAGGAACGCGGGCGTCACGGCGTAGTCGCCCTCGCTCTCGACAAAGCCCATCAGGTCCAGTGCCCGCTGAATGTCCTCGATCTGGCTGAACAGATTCCACACAAAACCGTCCTGATAGTTCGCGATCATCAGCAGGATATCGCCCTGGTCGATGCCGATATGCTCGACCGAGTACCAGTCTTCGGCGGCGTTGATCGCGCTGACAAAGCCGTACTCCCGCCAGACACGTGGCCCGAACTCGCGGAGCATGGCGCGCATCCCCTCGAGCGCCGCATCAGGCGTGAACGGCAGGCAGGCGATCGAGGCGTAGGGCGCGACGGTCCCGTCATGGTTGCCGCCGTTCGCCCCGTAGGCCCGGTAGCCGCGCGGCCCGTCCGACGCGCTGATGCCCCACACGCCGTTCTGGTAGGTGGCGAAGATATCGGCGTTGGCCGCGCTGAACGCCTGATTGCGCTCGCACGCCATACGCGTGTTGTTGAAGTAGTTGGCGTAGGCGTCTTCCTTCCCGCGCAGGTCGAGGAACGCGAGCGGATACTGGTACACGAACAGCGGCTCGGAGGGCAGGTAGATATACCCCTGCTGCCGGTTGACCGGGCGATCCCACCGGTCCCACGTCTCGGGGGGAACCGGGTGCGTGGGCGAGCCAATCGCCAGGGCGTAGAGCAGCATGCTCTCGTCGAAGTGGTCCCACGTCGCGCTCAGAAAGCCGATGTCCGGCTTCCAGCCCATCGAGACGAAGTTGGTGTTGGACATCATCCATTCCCAGTCCATCGCCTCGTAGAGCTGCCGCGCCAGCACCTCGACCTCGGTATCCGCGAAATACTGCCCGGCGGTCAGCGCCCCGGCGATAAACAGCGCCGAGTCGATCGAGGAAAGCTCGCTGCTCCACACCCGCTCGCCGGTGTCCATGTCGACGAAGTGGTAGAAGAAGCCATGCTCTCCCTGGACGCCGCCCTCGGCAAACGTGGTCAGCGTGGTGAGCGCGCGCTCATAGCCCTGGTCGTAGGTGATCCAGCCGCGATCGACGCCGATCGGGATCGCCGCCAGCCCGAAGCCCACCGCCGCGATGCTCGACGCGGAGTCGGGCGTGCTGCGGTCTTTGATCAGCCCGTTCTCAGGATTCGCCTCGTACCAGAAGTAATCGAACGTCTCATGCGCGACCGCATCGAGCAGCCCGACGTCGTCCAATGACAGCAGCAGCGCCACCTCGCGCTCGTAGACGACATCGGCGCTCGCCGTCGCATCGTCAGCCTCACCTTCCTCGGCGGGCGCGGATTCTTCCGGCTCCGGCGCGGGCGCAAGCGTGATCCCACCTAGATAGAACGGCTCGGTCAGCACCACCTTGTTGTCGTTTTCATCCGCGTTGAAAAACGACAGATACAGGATGTACGCGCCGTTAGTGTTGATCCGCTGCATGACCGGATCGAGGACGAACACCGCGCGTACCCATTCGGACTCGCCCTGCACCTCGCCAAAGACGCCGCCTGCCCAGGTCCACTCGCCGGTGATCTCCGCCAGCCCCATAAACACGCGATTGGGGTTGACCTCGTTCTCCGGCGGCAGGTAGAGTTCCAGCTCGACCTGACCGTGTGTCGTCCAGTCCTGCAGATTGTTGCCGCTGACCGGGAACGAGAGCTTCGTCTCGTCCGCCGTACCGCTGGGGATCACTTCCAGCGCCTGCGCGCCGGATGGCGTCAGCACGTCGGCGCTCTGCGCGAAGTCTGAGCCGGTGTTGTCGTCGCCAAGCATGCCGGGGTTCTTCGCGTCCCACGCCGCAAACGCGACCGCTTCCGTTGCCGGTTCGGCTGCTTCGGGTGCGGCTTCCTCACCCATGAGAAACATGCTGCCTACATAAAACGGCTCAGTGAGCGGTGTCTTGTTCGCGTTTTCGTCCTCGTTGAAGAACGAGAGGTAGAGCGTGTAGCTGGCCTCAGGGTCTGGCGCGCGCATGGCGGAGTCTGGCACGAAAACGATCTGGTTCCAGCCGGGTTGCGCTTCCGTCTCGCTAAACACGCCGCCCACCCAGATAAACTCGCCGCCAGTGTCCGCCATGCCCATGAAGAAGCGGTTGGGGTTCAGCGTGTTTTCTTCGGGCAGGTAAACTTCGAGCGCAACCTCACGATGCGTCACCCAGTCCTGCAAATCCGCTCCGCTGACTGGAAAGGCGAGCTTGGTTTCCTCAGATGTGCCGCTCGGCGTGACCTGCAACGCGGCGGATCCGCCCGGCGTCTGGACGTCCTCGCTCAGCGCCCAGGTCGAGCCGGTGTTGTCGTCCCCCAACGCGGAAAGGTCTTTCTCTTCCCATGCAGGCCACATCAGCCCGCCATCCTGCGCCAGCGCCACCGGCGGGCGCGGAGCAGAGAACACCACCAACGCAACGACCAAGAAAAGAGAAAGCAAGGAAATCAAAGACTTGCGCATGCTGAACTCCTTTCACTCACTAACACTCGTTAAACCACTTTCAAGCGTGAGCCGGACGATGGTGAGAAGTTCAGGCAAAACCCCTCTTTGCTAAAGCGCTTTTACACGCAAGCCGCAGCTTGTGAGCGAACAAAGCGCAAAAACAAACCGCTTGCATCGCCACAAAGAACCTGATACGATAAAAGCGTTTACAGAGAAGTCTTTTCTATCGTATCACAAGATTCGTCCATGGCCGCAACCATTTTTGATGTCGCACGGCACGCAGGTGTTTCGATCGGCACGGTATCGCGCGTGACGAACAACCGCGACCGCGTGCACCCCGAAACCCGCGAGCGCGTGCTGCGCGCCATCCGCGAGCTGAACTATCGCCCCAACCCGGTCGCACGCGGCCTCGCCGGGCAGCAGACCAACACGCTCGGGCTGGTTATTCCCCAGGTCAACGATCCGTTTTTCTTCCAGATCGTGCGTGGCGTCGAGGATGCTGCCTCGGACGCCGGATACAACCTGCTGATCGCCAGCCAGCCGCAACAGCCCGGCGAGCACAAGTACCTGAGCTTCTTCCATCGCGGGCATGTGGACGCGATGGTGCTGGTAGCGATCGACGTGCGCGCAGACGAGGTGCAGGCGATCACCGACCGCGGCCTGCCGATCATCCTGGTTCAGCAGGATGTCGGCGCGAATATTCCGTCGTTCCTGGTGGATAACTACTACGGCGCGCGCGCCATGACCGAGCACTTGCTGGAGCATGGCTATCGCCGCCTGGGGTACATTGCGGGGACCGACTACACGCCCGACAACCGCGAGCGGCTGCGCGGCATGCGGGATGTGCTGTCTGCACACGGCCTGCCGCTGCCCGACGATCACATCGCCCACGGCAACTACCTGCGGGATAGCGGCTTCCACGCCATGCAGAAGCTGCTCGCCCTTTCGCCGCGCCCGGAAGCGGTCTTCGCCGCGAATGACCAGATGGCCGCCGATGCGATCATGGCGGCGCAGGCGGCCGGGCTGAGCGTGCCGGACGATATCGCAGTCGTCGGCTTCGACGATGGGCCGGTTGCCCGCTACACCAACCCCCCGCTGACCACCGTCAGCCAGCCGGTCTACGATCTCGGCTGGCAGGCGGCGCGTCTGGCGCTGGAAGTATCTCGCGCCGACCGCGACACCCTACCCGTCACACCACGCCTCGTCCAACTCCCGACAACGCTGGTCGTGCGCCAATCGTGCGGCTGCCCGCCGTCTTACGGCGGATCCGATCCGGCTGTTTCAAGCTGGGATAGTGTTTTGGCAGAGCACAGGCCGCCCACTGGCTGAGCCGCCTGATCGCTCCTGATTGCATATTGCATCGAATTGTTCTTTTTGGTGGAAGGAGCTTTTCAATGTCCTACGGACGCACTCACTCGTATCGATTAGTGTTCGTTCTGACCCTGGTGGCCGTTCTGCTGACCGGAACGGTTGCCAGCGCCCAGGAGCAGCCGATGGCGGATGAAATCCGCGTGTCGGTTGTGGCGGGCGCCATGCAGGACACTATGGCCGAGCTGGTCGAAGCGTACCAGGAAGCCAATCCGGGCGTCACCATCACGTTGGAGCTTGAGCCGGAAGGCGGCGCGTTCCAGGCGTTGATCGCTGCCGGGAACCAGCCGGACCTGATCATCACCTCGTTTGGCCCGCAGCTTGGCACGCTCGCCGAGCAGGGCGCGGCGGTTGCGCTGGAAGATCTGCCCGGCGCGCAAGAGCTGTTCGACCGCCTGGAACCGGCGTCCGTCCAGCGTCTTTACGGCCACAACTACTATGTCCCGGTTGGCGCGGACGTCACGCTGATGATCTACAACAAGGCGCTGTTTGAGGAAGCCGGGCTCGATCCTGACAACCCGCCCGCGACCTGGGACGAGTTCCTGGCGGCGGCTGAGGCGATCGACGCGCTGCCCCCTCGCGAGAACGGCGACGAAGTTTACGGGACCGTCTTCTGGAACGAGGCGCTGCAGTGGGGTGGCTGGTATTGGAACATGCTCCAGCCGATCTACCTCAACGCCAACCAGGGCGAGTGCCAGCTTCTGAACAACCTCGCAACGGACATCATCTTTGACCGCGAGGAATGCGCCCTCGACCGCTTCTTCGAGTTCGTGCAAGCCGCACAGCAGTACGCTCCCCCGACGATGGAGAAGAACTTCTTCGGGCGCAATATCGGCATGTGGCTGCAATACGGCTACTCGTGGGAGCCGAACCTGCAGTCTGCCGCTGAGGAGCCGATGGTGATCGGCGAGGATGTGGGCGTCGCGCCGGTGCCAGTGCCGGAAGAGGGCGATACGTCCTTCACGACCTTCGGCGGCCGTGCTGCGGTCATCCTGCAAACCGAGCCGGAGCGTGAGGCCCGCGCCTGGCACTTCCTGCAGTTCCTGATGGAAGACGAGAACAACTACAAGTTCATCACCGAGCTCGGCTACCTGCCGGTGCTCACCGCGCTGGCGGATGATCCGTACTTCCAGGATCCGGCCCGCCAGCCGTTTGTCGAGGCGCTGGCAAACGGCGTCGTGCCGGAGCAGTTCGCCACGGCGGACCGCGTCGCGGCGGCGCTGCAAGGCGTCTACCAGGGTGTCGTCGTAGATGGCTCCATCCCGCTGCAAGAAGCGGTTTCGGCAGCAGCCGAGGCGGCGCGTGAGGCGCTCGTCGGCGACTAACCTGACCCGTTTCTGACAGGCTGGCGGCGCGCCCAGGTGTGCGCCGCCAGCTTTCACTTGCAAAAGAAGCGATTAGCGGTTAGCCGCGAGCAGTTAGCCAAGAACTCAATCGGGCGCGTTTTTCCTGCGCTCAACTGCGGCGGCAACATCTGTGGGCCTCATGCTTGTTGTCTTTGCTAACCGCTAATTGCAAACCGCCAACTGCTGGGAGTATCACCGGGGGATCCGCTATGACGTCGCTGTCAGCCGCGCACGATACCCCGCTTGCAGCGCCGGGGCGCGCGAGCCTGTGGTTCAGGGTCCGGCGTGGTGCATGGGGCTATGTCTTCGTTTCGCCCTGGGTTTTGCTGTACTTGGTCTTTGGCCTGTA
>CBINGT010000145.1:0-8103 GCA_966250245.1 uncultured Anaerolineae bacterium | reverse complement strand
GATCTGTTCGGCGTCTTCCGACAGGATCTCGTCGATGGCGAGCCAGTATTTTTGCGGAACTTGCTGCGACAATTCTTCGCTGGTGCCGAGGAATAGAACTGGCAACAGCACCGGGAACTCGTCATCTTTGCGTGCTTTCAGCCATTCCCCATGCTGCACCAGCGCGCCGGAATCAACGATCGCCAGATCGAACGCGAGTGGGGGAACTTCCGAGCCGTCGGCAAACAGCACGTCATAACGGGCGCTGAGCCAGTCAGCCAGCCGTTCACGATGAAGCCGATCGCTCGCAAGTAGCAGAATCCGGTTCATTTTGGTGTCCGATTTGTCCTGGTCCCGACGCGGTGCCGCGTCACGACTGTAGTAGATTATGTCAAAACTACGGTTTGATTGCGAGAGGCGCGAGCCAGGTCGCGCGCAGCCCGGCGGTTTTTCTCATCATGTGTGCTGTCGATCTCTTAACTCATATCTCTTCGGTCGAACCAGGCAACATCTACCGCCCGGAGCAGTTCTCGCAGACGGTTATCAGCAATTGCCCGCTGAATCACTGCCTCGGTGATCGGCTGCCCGCGCACAGCGATCAACCGCCCCTCAGCGGTGCGAACGTCCCACAGCAGCCGGTGACCGCGCACCATCTCCGCCATGCTGACCAGGGCGGAATCGCGCAAGTCCTGAGCGGTGCGCCGCTGGCCGGTGTGGTGGTTTTCCCCCAGGCGAAACTGTCGCGTATTCTCGATCTGCTGCCGTACGAAATCTGCCACGGCAGGCGGAACCCAGGCGGTCTTTCCTTCGATGATTGGATAATAGCTGGCCGAGACAAAGACACAGTGCGAGGACGCCGCGTCCAGCAGTCGCCCGCACACCTCATACCCTTCAGTCATACCCGTCTTGCGGCTGAAGAACAGATCGACAATGACGCCGAGATCGACGCCATCGGTAGTGCACATTCGCGTTCCCCGCAAGCGTTTATTGCTTTCGAGCACGCTCTGGATATCGGGCACGTCGTCGGCATCCACGATCGAAGCGTCTGACCGCACGATGATTGCGGTCAGTTCGGCTACAACAATTTCTCCCCACGGCACAACCTGCGCCTGGCCTGTCCACCCGCCTTTTTTGATCAACAATCCTATCAGGCGGTCAGCCTCCGGCGAGATGATAAAGTCCTGGGTTGTTGCTAGGGTCTGTCCGCTGTCCGAAGCAATAATCGGCAGCCCGATCAGATCCGTTCCCTTTAGCATTACGGCCCTCTTAGCCTAGAGTGAGGCACGGCACGCGACAGCCGTTACACGCCATGCGTGCTGCGCGAGTTTCGTAGCAGTTGTGCGAGGAGAAGGTAGCTGGGAGTATTGCAGGCTTCCCTCACAACGTTAACGACTCGCCCAGTGATCCCATTACACTAGCCTAAGATTACGGGGAAATTGTCCGCGCGGCATGAGAAAGATAGCACATATGGGGATGGGTCAGGTGGCCCATTCCGGATTAGACCACCTGACCCGCGCTAAACGGTATTATTCGTGTGGAAACGCTGCGGCTCTACAGCCGGGGCCCCGCCGCCTGCACTTCGGGCGGGCAGCTTGACGCAAACTTGTGGAAATTATCGGCGAACCGCGCCGCAAGTTGGCGATAACGCTTCCAGTACTCGTCCTCGCTCGGCCACGCCTTCGCGGGGCGGAGCACATCGGCCGGGACGCCCGGCGCTTCGCACGGCACCTGGAAGCCGAAGATCGGATCTTCGTAGTAATCGACCGAGTCCAGCGCACCGTTGAGCGCCGCGCTCAGCAGCGCCCGCGTGTGGCGGATGCTGATCCGCTTGCCGACGCCGTACGGCCCGCCGGTCCAGCCGGTGTTCAGCAGCCAGCAGTTAACGCCATAACGCAGGATTTTGCGCTTGAGCAGGTCCGCGTAGACCGTCGGGTGATGCACCATGAACGGCGCGCCGAAGCACGTGCTGAACGTGATCTGTGGCTCCGCGCCCAGGCCGATTTCTGTTCCGCCGACTTTCGACGTGTAGCCGGAGATAAAGTGATAGAGCGCCTGGTCTGGCGTGAGGCGGGCGATCGGCGGCATGACGCCCTGCGCGTCACACGTCAGCAGGATGATGTTGCGCGGATGGCCGCCCATCTTCGAGGGAATCGCGTTTTCGATGAAGGTCAACGGGTACGAGGCGCGGGTGTTCTCGGTGATGCGGTCGTCGTTGAGGTCGATCGACCGCGACACCGGGTCCGCCACGACGTTTTCCAGGATCGTCCCGAAGCGGTGCGTCGCCGCAAAGATCTGCGGCTCGGCCTCGGCAGAGAGCGCGATCACCTTCGCATAGCAGCCGTTCTCAAAGTTGAAGATGCCCTCGTCGCTCCAGCCGTGTTCGTCGTCGCCAATCAGACCGCGCGTCGGGTCGGCGGAGAGGGTGGTTTTCCCCGTCCCGCTCAGGCCGAAGAACAACGCCGTGTCGCCATCGGGACCCACGTTCGCGGAGCAGTGCATCGTCATGATGCCGTCCAGCGGCAGCAAGTAGTTCATCACGGTGAAGATCGACTTCTTGATCTCGCCCGCGTAGGCGCTGTTGCCGATGATCGCCATCTGGCGCTCGAAGCTGAGTGCGATCACCGTGGGCGAGCGCGTCCCGTCGATCGACTCGGACGCTTGGAACGACGGCATACAGAAGACGGTGAACTCCGGCACGTGCTGGCGATATTCTTCGCGGCTGGTCGGGGTGATGAACATGTTTCGCACGAACAGGCTGTGCCACGCCAGCTCGGTCACGATGCGGATCGGCAGGCGATAGTTCGGGTCTGCCCCGGCGTAGCAGTCCTGCACGAACACGTCGCGCCCCTGCAAGAAGCCCTGCAGCCGCCCAAATAGCTCGTCGAACTTTTCGGATGCCAGCGGGCGGTTGTACTCGCCCCACCAGACATGATTTTCTGTGGTGGCCTCGCGCACGATGAACTTGTCTTGCGCGGCGCGGGCGGTGTGCTTGCCGGTGTTGACGACGACCGGGCCGTCGCGCGAGATCATCCCCTCGCGCCGGAAGATAATCTCTTCGACCAGCGCTTCGGGCGGCAGATTCCAGTAAACGGTGTTAAGGTTCGACAGCCCCTGATTGAGCAGCCCAAAGTCGCTCTTGTACTCGCGAGCTTGGTCCTGGGCCGGAGTCTTGATGTTGAGCAGGTTGTTCATAGCCAGTCCCTGACCAGTTTGCGGTCACCAATATAGATTTCGTTCGGCGCATTCGGATCGAGCGCCCACTTGATCCGCTCGATGCCTTCCATAATCTCTTTGATCGAGCCTGCGTAGCTCAGCCGCAGATGCCCTTCCATCCCGAACGGCGCGCCCGGCACCGTCACAACCAGCGCCTTGTTGAGCAGGAACGTCGCCAGCTCGACCGAGTTGGTGTTGTAGGCGCGGAAGTCTGGCAGGCAATAGAACGTGCCAAGCGGCTTCTCGACGCGTACGCCCTCTAGGCCCTGAAGCTCGGCCATCATCACGTCGCGGTTATTCTGGATGGTGAGGCGCAGGTTTTCGACCACGCTCTGCACGCCGGTCAGCGCGCCCTCGGCTGCGGCCTGCGACGGGACGGCCGGGCACGACGTCGTCTGCGCCTGGATTGCGGTCATGACCTCGATCAAGCGGCGCGGCCCCACCGCCCAGCCGATGCGGAAGCCGGTCATGCCATAGAGCTTCGAGACGCCGTTGACCAGCACGATATTCGAGGAATCGACATCCTTATTCGTGTAGTCATAAGCGGAGACAGTGCACGCCCCGTCGAAGACCAGCTTATGATAGATGTCGTCCATGATCAGGAAGATATCGCGGCTTTCGCACAGCTCCACCAGTTGCGCGATCAGTTCGGGCGGATAGATCGCGCCGGATGGGTTGTTCGGGCTGTTGACGATGATCGCCTTTGTGTTGGAGCTGACTGCGCGCTCGATTTCGCTGAACTGCGGCACGAACGAGCCGTCTTCCGGCGTCACGATGACCGGCACGCCGTAGACCATCCGCACCATCTCGGGGTAGCTGACCCAGTATGGCGCGAGCAGAATGATCTCGTCCTGCGGATCGGTGATGGCAAACAGCAGATTGTAAAGCGCCTGCTTATCGCCGGTCGAGACGATGACGTTTTCCGGCGCAACGACGCGCCTGTAGTTTTCCTCGGTGTAGCGAATGATGGCCTTCTTGAGTGAGGGCAAGCCGTCGGACGGCGCGTATTTGATGTCGCCGGTCTTCAGCTTGGCGGCGGAGCTGAGGATGGCTGCCATCGGCGCTTTGTTCTTCGGCTCGCCAATGCCGAGGTGAATGACCGGCTCGCCGCGCTCGCGCAGCAAGCGTGCCGCCTCGTTGAGCGCGAGGGTGGGTGATTCGTTGATGGTACGGGCTAGTTGGCTAATGCGCATATAGGGTGTACCTCTCAGCGGAGTTGTGGCGCCGAAACGAGACAGGTGCGCCCGGGGCCCGGCGCAGAAATGTTCTAAATTGTACAAGTGGCGTTGATACAGGCAAATTGAATTGCTTGGCTGCTTTCACCAAGTCTTCCGAGGAATCCTAGAACTGGTAACCGATCCCGTCGCCGAGCAGCGCGGGATCGACTGGCTGCTCAGGGATGATGACCAGCACATCCGGAGAGGGGCGCGCCGTGATAAATGGCATGCCAAGCGACTCGAAAGCCTGCTCGAAGGGCGTATCCGTCTGGCCGGGCAGGATGACCTCGACGAATGCGACGCGATCCCTCGCCGCGATCGCCAGCGGGACCTCAGGAAAGCGCACGATCCCCTTCGCGCCATAGATATCGTACCAATCTGCTGCCAGAATGCGCTCTTGCGTCTCGAACATCAGCACGTGCGCGATGCCGACATCGGTCCACACATGGCGGATGCCCTGCGCGTCGAGATACTCGATCAGCGGGTCGAGCGTTGCGGGCTGCCGCGTGTAGTAGGGCGAGGTCCACCCGCGCACCGGGTCGAGCCGTGCCGCGCCGAGCAGATTTAGGGCGATCGCGCTGCTCACCACGGCGGCCGCAATCGCTCGCCCGGCACCGCCGCGCCGCGCCAGCGTCGCCGCGACCGCTCCCACAGCGACTGGCATGACGCTGTGCAGCATCAGAACGTAGCGTCCGGTCGCGTCGAAGCCAAATTCGTTGAGCGCGTGGTTCCCATAGCCGCTAAGCCAGTAGATCAGCGGAAGCAGCAGCGCGAACAACGCCAGCAGCGCCCGATACGCGTGGCCGGGTTGTTTCCGTCCGCGCCACGCCAGGACCAGCAGCCAAATCAGCGCGCCCTGATACACGATCTGCAGCCACCACGTCGCGGGCCAGCTTAGCACGCGCCAGGCCGGATCCCCGCTCACTAAGCGCGGCGCGAGGTCGTAGGTCAGGTGGTCGAAGATCGCGGTGGCGTTGCCCCACGTGTCGCCCTGGTCGCTCAGCAGGAAGCGGAACGTCGCCCCATCGTGTTGCAGATTGTACATCCAGAAGGGCAGGCTCCCCGCCAGGAATGCGAGCGTGGCAGCCCATCCTGCCCGGCGCAACGGCGCGCGCCCGTACGCCAGTAGCACGATCGCGACTGGCGCGACGAAAAACGCGATCAGCCACGACACCCAGAACGCGATCCCGCCGACCAGCCCCAACGCGATCAGCGCCCACGATCGGGTCATTGGGGAGCAGGTGTCATCGGTTATGTAGGTGGTCAGGATGAGCATCAGGCTGCCGAGGACGAGCGTTTCCGCCGTAGCTCCCCAGGTCTTCATGCCGGTGACCAGCAGATATGCAGGCGCGAAGGCCGCCAGCAGGGCGCTCAATGCGCCCGCCGCTCGTCCGAAAACGCGTGTGCCCAGCCAGCCGGTCAGCGCGACGTACGCGCCCGCCAGCAGCCAGGGGACGCTCTTCAGGGTGACGGTGCTGGGCCCGAACAGGGCGAACAGGGGAGCGATCAAATACGACTCGAGCGCTCCGAGGTAGGGCTGGCCGGGGTGGAAGACCGGACGCGCGCCGTCCAGAATCCGCAGCACCTGCAGCCCGACCATGCCCTCGTCATAGTCGTAGCGCCAGCCCGCGCGGACCAGCAGAAGCAGGCGCAGCACCAGCCCCGCGACCGCCGCCAGCGCGATCACTGGCCAGGCTGCGCGACGGGAGCCGCCGGTCATTCGTCTGTGTCGGTCGCGTTGATGGTAAAGCTCATGCTGCTGGCCGGGGTCGTGGCTTCGCCCAGGTACAGGCGGACTTCATAGCTCCCCGGCTCGAACCCCTGGTCGCTGCCAAAGAAGAAGAAGGTGCGCCCCTCAGTCGGCAAGCCCCAAAGGTAGCGATTGTCTTCGAGAAGCTCGTTGTTGCGGTAAAGCTCGCGCCGCCACAGCACGCCCTGGCTCAAGTTCTCGAATGAGACAAAGACGTAGATGCGCGGCGTCCCTGCCGGGAAGGTCGGATCCGGGCTGGCGGGCGGCGTATCCGACACCTCGTCGTCGAGCGCGGTGATCTCCAGGCTGGCGTCCGGCGCGGGCGTCACGTCCGATACCAGCGGGAGCGCATTCGGCGTAAAGGTGGGGAAGGGCGTATGCGTTGGCGTGCTGCCGGGCGTTGCGGTGACGATCACGACGACTGTTTCCGGCGGAAGCGGCGTGTCAGTCGGCAGGATGACCGGCGGCTCGGTTGGCGTGGCGCTCGGCTCGACGGGTGGGGCGGGCGGGGTTTCGCTCGGCGGCAGCGTGACCAGCGTCTCCGGTGCGACGATCGGCGTTTCAGCAGTGACCACGTCGAGCGCATCGGTCACGGTGATGTCGGTAGCCATGGGTGGAGCCTCGACCAGATCGGTGACGGTCGGGGTGCCGTCAGGCGATTCTTCCCCGCGCATCGCGCTGATCACCAGCGTGCTGGCGCACGTCACGCCGCTGAGGACGAACAGGGTAAACGCCAGAACGAACAGGCGCCATCCGCGCTGCCCGGCCTCGCGGCGGCGGCGCCAGAAGACATCGCGGCGGCTGCGGCGGAACAGGCGCAGCGATATCAGAAACAGCAATACCGCTAGCGCAAACAGCCCGGCTGCTCCATAGAGCAGCATGTCTGGGGAGAGTTCTGGCATCGTTGTAACCTATGTCTGGTAGTACTTCAGACCCGGTGCATTATAACACGGGCGCCCCGGCAGGCGATGGCTCCGCGCCGGATGCCCTCGTGAACAAGCGGCGAAAAACTCTCGTGAAAGCTTCTATTCCACCCTTGTCAAACCCGCTAGCATTTACTATAATCTTGGTCGTTGGGTCGTTAGCTCAGTTGGCTAGAGCGCGTCGTTGACATCGACGAGGTCAGAAGTTCGAGTCTTCTACGACCCACTCTCAAGCCGGTCGCTCATTCGAGCGACCGGCTTTGTTTTCTTTACCTCATGGGCGGAACTGCGGGCAGCCATCACCCGCTGCCACCACCAGATCAGCGCGCACCCAGCCGGTGACGATCGAGTCGTCCACCTGCAGCCGCACGCGATACCAAAGCTGGTTGTCATTCCCCAGGTCCTGCGCCAGCACGTCCATCCGCTGACCCTGCATCGCGAACGAGATCTGCCGCGCCACAGAGCTCGGTTGCGTCCGCACGTTGACATTCGCCGTCGGGAAGACGATACACAGGATCTCCGGCGTCGGCGTGATGCTCGGCGTGAAGGTCGCTGTCGGCGTATCGGTTGGCGTCGGCGTGTCAGTCGGCGTGGGTGTATCGCTCGGCGTATACGTCGGCGTCGGCGTCTCAGTTGGTGTCGGCGTGTCGGTTGGGGTGGGCGTGTCGCTCGGCGTATACGTGATTGTCGGCGTGTCCGTCGGCGTCGGCGTCTCGGTTTCGGTCGGCGTGGGCGACGGCAGCGGGGTGATCGTCGCGGTCGGCGTCGGCGTGTCCGTCGGCGGGTTGACGATCGGGCCCCACGCCGGTTCGGTTGCCAGCGCGACCGCCGCCAGCACCACCAGGATCACAATTCCGCTGACCGTCCAGACGATATAGCGCCGCCGCCGCATCTGCCGGACGGCTTCCTCAAGCCGCAGAATCTCGGTGCGCCGTCCCAGGATGCGGAACGGTTCCTCTTTCGCCAGATCGAGCCAGCGTTGCGCGGTCTGCGGATCTTCCTCGTCGATCGCCGCTTCGAC